>DATEXA010000369.1:0-4584 GCA_035257465.1 Pyrinomonadaceae bacterium
ATTACCGCCGACAGTACTACCTCCCATCATGTCTTTTGAGCCCCCACTGGTTTCATGCTGGGCATTGACGAGGGTGCTACCGAAAAGAAATAAGACGACGGTGAAGAGACAGAGTATTGTGAATCGGGGTCGAGTTAACATTGAACTTCTCCTGCTAGAAATTAAATGCTGGTCAGCCGTCAAGATATCGGACGTCGGCATTATAGTTCGGAATTAGTGGAGGGGAAAAAGTTTAATGGTGGAATGGAAAGGCGACGATTTTGATTTTTGAATTTCAGGAGCCCTATTCGAATGCCTCCGCGCATTCTCTGCTGAGCATCACTGCATATACAACTATAAGCAGATAACAAATTGAAACTGAAATTGAACAAGTCGGGAAGGTGGCTTGCTACGATGATCTGACCCGATCTGGTCCTCCGAGTTTTGCATTTGGGTAAGGACACAGCGGGGGCAAGCCACACCTTCCCGACTTGTTCAACTTGAAAGTTCTGGTTGATCTTAGCTACTTTTTTTGAGGGTGTTCTAATGAGGCGCAGAAATTTCGCGGAGAAAACGGACGTCAAGACACTGAATGTGAGGTGCGTTTGACAGGTTTTGAATGCTTACGCTAAGGTTACCAGCTTGCAATGAGGCCCGAACTGCCCACCTTACCTTATGCGTCCCGTTCGTCTAGTGGCCTAGGACACCGCCCTTTCACGGCGGCGACACGGGTTCGACTCCCGTACGGGACGCCAAACTTGATCTTCCTTCTGAAATTTCCTTTAAGTAACTGAAAGCAATACAGGTTGGAGCGGTTCGATAACTCTCACCGTCGAACACAAATCCAGTTGGAAACAGGATTCTTTGAAACCTTTGTTTTTGATCGCTCGAGCACTGATTCCAAAACGCTGCGGCGTTGCTGAGTGCACTCATCGCAAAGTTCAACGCAGCTTCTAAATCCAACTCCTCGAGTTTGGTTTCGTAAATTTCAAGGTCGGTTATAGCAACTTCCTCATTCACCAAATCGAGTTGCTCTTGGTACGTGGTTCGATCGATCACTTTCTCATACAGAAAGGCATCTATAACCCTCTGCCGCTTAGCCTTCAAATTGGCCACCCTTGCCTCTAAAGTTGCCACTAACCTAATCGCCTCGCCTTGTCGTTGCTTCCATACGTCTAGAACTATTTCTCTAAAGAGATTTATGTATTCCGGTTTGGGCTGAATTTGTTCGATCAACTTTAGAAATTCAGACTCGAGTAGTTGCTTCTTAATATTGGGACTCTTACACGATCCATTAGCGCAATGGTAATAGGCATAGGGCTTGTTTCTGCCCTTGGACCAACTGGCTGTAAGCGGTCTGTCACAACTTCCGCACTTGACGAAATGCCTGAGCGGAAAATCTGGGTGGCTTGGTCTCCGCGGTCTCGTTGCGACATGGCCTCCACTCAGTATCGACTGAACCAAACGAAAGTTTTCTGGAGAAACAATCGGCTCAAAAGCTCCAGTCCCATCAACCTCCCATCCTCTGACAACTAACGTCCCAGCATAAAACGGATTCTTGAGCATGTTGTGGAAGCTCTGCGCACTTAGCTTCTTTCCCCTTTTGCTTCGAAGACCTGAAGCGGTAACCATCCGAAGGACCTCAACACGTCCATAACTGCCAGTGGCGACAAGATCGAATGCTTGCTTGATTAGTGGAGCTGATTCAGGATCTTGCTCAATTCTTGAACGTCCATCCAACTGAGGAATTTTCCGATAACCAAGCGGTGCGCGAAACGGCCAACTACCCTTCTGAATTGTACACATAGAGCCTTTCGTTTGATGAAATTCCAATTTGGCTATCGAATCGAAAACCTGAAGGACTATGTACTTGTCGTCGCAAAACTGAGGCTACCCGTTGAAGTCTTGTATCAAATACCTTTAGGAAAAACCGCAAATGCTGAAAATAGATTTCCTGTGTTGGTTTCTGTGGATAAGTGGGAAGAAATTCTAACGGCTTGCCTTGGAGCCAATGACGAAACAGAGCAGATCGCGATTGCCAAATCAGCGAAACGAGTGGTCTTGAAGGAGCTTGATCTTGATACTGAAGACCTAACTGATCCACGAACCCTAGAGCTTCAACAGATCGTCGACGAGGCTCCTGATTTCATTCGATCATCGGACTTGGAATTGCGCGAGAAAGCGTATGTCGCCGACGCCTATATCGAGGGCGTCTCAGACGAAATTGTTTTGGAAGCCAAGCGTCTAACAATCGAACGATTGACTACTCGCAAGCGAATCATCGATAAGGGTGAACCTCGCGAGTTAATGCAATTCCGATCTATCTTGACGTTAAGCATTGAGCGAATTATGGACCAAGCGCTAAGCGAGGTCGCCACAGCGAACGAACAAAGGGAAAAAGAGGCCGCGTCACTACTTGAGCGAGAAGCCGCAGAGGAACTGCTAACGAAACCTCGTGACTTGGCAGAAGCTATCAAAACAAAACTGGCCAAAACGTCTCTGAAGAAATTCAAGATTAACGGCAGACCAGCTCTTGACGTTCTAGTATCGAGAGTTTGCGCTCTACCATCGCCTGAACTCAACCTCTTAGCCGCGCACTTGATAGGTCACAAAGAACTAGGACTAAAAGTTTGGTTTAAAGCAATGCGCGTACAGAATGAAATCGTTTCTGATAAAGGAGAGACTCACTAGCTAAAGAAGCGAGTTGCTGGTATAGATTTCAAAGATTTATTGTGTCTTGGGGCGTTCTAGTTAATCTGCCAGAAGACTCACTCTGGAAACCCACGATCAGCAGGTAAGGTGCGCCCGTATGGCAGACGATCAACGAAGACTACTCGAACAACAACTCTGGAATATCGCGAACACTCTGCGCGGCAAAATGGATGCAGATGAGTTCCGAGATTACATCCTCGGATTCATCTTTTACAAAGTATCTCTCTGAAAAGATGAAGGAGTATGCCGACGACATTCTCGAAGCCGACGGTTTTTATCGCCGTAGGAGCAGAACACGCAGCAATCACCGAGGCGTGGTTTCACTGCTAGTTTCCTAGGTTCTGAAGTGCAGTTGAGCACGACATTATTTTGCATTTGACACTGCCCGTCTCTCGCGTGTATATACGCGCTATCGCCCTACGTAAGTCCCCGACTCCTTGCGTCATCTCGATACTTCCAAGTTTGCCTGCTGATAAGCTGTTTCCCGGCACCGCCAGGAATTTACCTTGCAACGCGTAACCACAGCAGGTGTTTTTGTTCTTATTGAGACGAACCTTCACGGTTAGCTCAATGGGGTAAATTAGAGCAATCATGCGTGCGGCCACGAGTTTTGAAGGTAGCCGTCGAGGACATTTGTTCCGGCATCTAGCCACTCGCCTGCGGCAACGTATTCCACCGGTAGTAGGATTGTCGAAACCGCTTGGGTATTTCTCGAATCATCGCAAAATATTGCGCCGAATAACGGCCATTTTTTCCTTAGCAACAACGGCTCTCGTCGGAGTTGCGAGTATCGGGAATAGCACTGACGTTCCCATAACCACCTCCGCAACGACGCAAACTGAAATCATTGGCGATTTTGGTTTTTCATTAAGGCCATCTGAACCATCGACTACAACGCTACCTTCGCTCAAAGCGAAGAAACCTCTTGCGGCTATCAGACCAGAGTCCACGCCATCATCTACGCCGGCTTCAGCAATCAAGGTTCCTCAGCAGGTAAACACTGAACCCGAGCTGAGAGCGACCAGCAAAGAATTCGTAGAGGTGGCCGTCGTGCTGAAGATCGAGGATGGACATGTCACCGAAGCCCGCGTTGGAAATCGACAGCCAGGAGCAGAGGCATTCGAAAGAACTGCCCTCCACCTGGCTAGACAACGTCGTTATCCTCCAGGAACTTCACGCACCGAAACGTTCGTCATCCGCGTGGTCAACCAACTCGGGAGAAAGCAACCATGAAGCAGTTATTGATCGTCCTGATCGCGCTTTGTTCTTCTGTCTATACTGTCACGGCTCAAACCAATGCTGCAGTTACTACCGCCACGGTTGGAGGAAACAGTGGAAGTCGAGAACAAGACGGATTGAGTGGTCCTGTTCGGCGCGTTCGAGTGGAGACTGCCAACATCGTTACCAGAGACGGGAAGTCGGTGGAATTACCAAGATCTCTAATAGAAGTGACAACTTATGACGCAATGGGGCGAAAGACTGATTCGGTGGCCTATCCGGTTGAAGGCGCAAGTGCCCCGGGAAAGGAAGAATATAAATACGATGAGAAGGGCAACATTATTGAAATGACCTTGCGTGGTGATGATGGTTCAGTCCTCTCGAAAGAAAAATACAGATACGAATTTGATGAGTTTGGTAACTGGAAAAAGATGACCGTCGCAGTGGCTATCTACGAGAATGGAACCATCTCATATGAGCCTACTGAAGTTACCTACAGAACCCTGACCTACTACTACGGTCCAGTGATGCCGAAGACGGATGCTCCTGCTGCTGCACCTCTTGCTGCGCAACCTTTAAAGGCGCGTACCGATTCTGAATCAAAGCCAGTTGCAACTAAGCCCGCACCGATGGAATCACCAAGCGTTGTAGCGGCAGCACCTGATAATCCGGTGA
>DATEXA010000370.1:0-13271 GCA_035257465.1 Pyrinomonadaceae bacterium
CTCCAACGCTGCCTGTTCGATCAAGTTATACCCGTTAACGTCGTAAGAAATCAGGGATTCCACTTCGCGACGCAAAATCGGATCTTCGGCACAAGCTTGATCCAAAAAGGCAACCCGCTTCGCCGGCTCGAGTTCAATCACGGCCGTGAACAACTCGTTTACTTGCTGCCAGCGCTCAGGCGTCATGTTTAGTAGACCAAGGGCGTTGCCGCGAGTGGACGACCTCTCCTAATAAACAAGCGTAAGATCCAGGCGAAACCTATCAAGAGAAGATCGAACTACTGGGTGCCTGAAATTTCACGCCCTAACCAGGCTTTCGCTGCGCGCCACTCGCGCATGATGGTAATAGGAGCGAGATGCAATACTTCTGCGGTTTCTTCCACCGTCAATCCACCGAAAAACCTCAGCTCAACAATGTGGCTCTTGCGTTTATCGATCAGAGCCAGACGATTTAGCGCATCATCAAGTGCAATCAAATCCATGGCGCGTTCCACACAGATCACTGCCACATCATCTAGTTGAACGTGTTCTGCTCCAGCTCCACGTTTGTTCGATCGATACCTGCGCGCGTGGTCAACCAAAATGTGACGCATTACTTGAGCGGCGACGGCGAAGAAATGAGCCCGATCCTTCCATTTGACGTCTTGTTGATTGACCAGGCGCAAGTATGCCTCATTAATCAACGCTGATGTCTGAAGGGTATGTCCGGTATTTTCTCGACCCATGTAAGCGCGGGCCAGGCGACGCAGTTCTGGATAGATCAGCGGAATTAATTCGTCGAGTGCAGCCTTGTCACCGCTGCTCCAACGGGTCAAGAGCTGAGTGATTCCCTGGGGGATTTGGGACATAACTCAATTCCGTTTCTAGTTCTAGAAGTGGTTGGCTTAAAGCGGCGGACGAAGCGTTAGCTGAGAGACTTACCCAACCGGAATTCTGCGAATGATAGCACCGAGCCAAATTTTGCGCTATCGAGAGTGAAAGGCTTTTTTTCCAATTCTTGTACACGGCTCGGAGGTTCCCATGAAAATATCTAAAACCAGATTCGCCACTCTTACACTGTTGCTGCCTTTGCTCCTGGTGTCTGGACTGGGTCGTCTGGACAACGGTGAGGCGCAGCCAATCCGACGCACTAATATCGCAAAGCGATCGACTGTGTTGCAAAATAACACGACCTCTTCTTCAACTGCTGTGACGGCGAATGGACACAGTTCATGCGGTGCCGACGTCACTAATCTGAGTGTAAGCGTGTTCAAGTACATTGATGCTAGTAAGACCACTTCTTACAATCTGCAACCAGACCTCACGAACGCCGACGGAAGCCCTGTGCCTTATGTTACAGGCGGGAACGGAAAAAATAACATTCTTGCCCAATTCCAGGTAAGTAATTGCACTTACGACTTTACGTTGAGCACCGGTTCGTCTCGGTTCATGACTTACAAGTTTCCCGATGGCTCTGTCCTCGGAACGTCGGTGAACTTCGGTTTCTTCAACATGGACCGTGTGGCCGACGTGCCAATTACCGATGGCGGGTCCGCTTTTCTGAACTGGTGCAACACTGCGACAGACAATTACGGTGGCTGCGGTGTCGACGCAAACGGTTACTTCGTGAGGAGGGCGTATGGCTCGACCATAACCGGCACGAACAATACATACCATCTGCGCTTCAACTACGACCCTCTGGACAATCAACCGATAGAGTCCCTTGGGATAGGCGCTGCCTTCGTCAAGGTTTATCACACTGACGCCAGCACGTGGACAATGATGCCGGATGTCGTTGCGCCGCCTCCGGGCGTGGTTGGTACGGACGGAGAGTGGTCAGCGCTGCTCGACTACCAGACCCAATCAGTCTCGAGTTACCAGAAGACGCCGTTCAAGATCCTCGTTAAGAAGTTATAGGCGGATGTCATCACCGATTAGGAGAAAAAGAGACCTCGCGCCAGCGCAGACTGCTTGCAATCAAACCGCAGTGAGGTTACTGCTGTGTCTCTAACAAGCCAAGACAGATTAACTAAGCACACAGAACCCCTCGGGGAAGAAATTCCTGGCGGGCCAAGACTTCATCCATCCTGGCGAGCGTTCATTCGATATTGTGCGGAATTGAAGCATGGAGAGATTGGGTCACTAAAAATCCAGGATGGCTTACCCATAATCGCGGAAGTAACGAAAGAGAAGATTAAGTTCGGGCCATAATAAGTCCTTTAGTTCCAACTTTCGGCTGACCGAAAAACTCGGAGGCCGTCGTGAGGGTAAACCCACGGCGGCCTCTCTCGGATTGGTGTATCAATTATGAAAAACGCGACAACGTCGATTCTGATTACGGCAATTGGTGTCATCATAGCGGGTGCAGTTGCCCCGGTGCTTGGGATATCCTGCAATTCCACCCAGACTCAGATGACGCAAGCTGCAGCAACTCAGCGAGTCCAAGTGAACGCGGCGGCGCTCAACAACATTGGTTTGGGTTATGCCCGCGAGGGAAAATACGACGACGCGATCAAGGCTTTCAAAGAGGCAATCAAGATCCAACCAAATTTCGCCTACGTTTATTTCAATTTGGGTATTCTGTACAACTTGGTCAAGCGTTACGAGGAAGCGATCCAGAGCTTCACTGTCGCAATCCAGCTTAGCCCCGATTATGAGGAGGCATACCGAAACCTGGGAAATGCCCTCGTTAGCAGTGGAGCTAACACAGCCGCAATCCAACCATTATTGAAGGCCGCCGAGCTCAATCCGCATTGCGGCCAAACGTACAACGACCTCGGCTTCGCGCGCTTCAATTTGCGCGAGTACAACAAAGCGCTGGAATCCTTCCGCCAGGCAGCTGCGCTAGAACCGGAGAGCGCTGAGATTCAATTCAATCTGGGTAACACATTGATGACCCTCAAACAATACGAAGCTGCGTTCGTGTGTTATCAAGAAGTGATTCGGTTGCGACCGGATTGGGCCGATGCACAGGAACACTTCGGCGATGCGGCTGCGAGCGCGCTGCACTTTGACGCTGCGGCACAAGCTTACTTGCAGGTTACCCGTGTGCGGCCAGACTATGCGGAGGGGTTCGGAAAATTGGGTCTCATCTATGCCCAGTTACAGCGGTATGGGGATGCGATTCGGGCATTTGAGCGGGCGGTCCAAGAGAAACCCAACCATGCAAGCGCTCACTACAATCTCGGAATGCTCTACTACTACTTGAATAAGAGGCAGTTTGCTAATGAGCAGGTCCGTCAGTTGGATTCGATTGATGCGCGGCTGGCGCGCGAACTACTCGACGATATGAACTCGAACAAAGTAGTAAAGCTGGATCGTCTACGTCCATGACTGTAGCTGCTAAAACTCGATTCGGGCAGCAGGACTGTGAATGCCAACGTTCAATTCAGCTCGCCGGTGTTCTTGATTCTTACACACGCTGCCATGGCTTGATGCCTCAAACGGCTTGAGACAACAGTAGCGATGACCGAGGCCCGACACCTCATGCTCTTCAGTTGTAAATAGGGTTAGTGGGCAGGAACGATGAGTGCTCTCAGGCAGCTCTTCGCTCATAGCGATGATGCAGGCCGCCCACTTGCGGTAGCTCGACCACGACACCAAGTTCTGGATGTTGAATGGCTCTGGATTCCCGCGCGTCTTTCTCTAGCGCCAAATGTGTCCGTGAGTGCTCGTAGTATTGGAAATACGATTTAATAATGCGCCTCAGCGAAGCTTCGTTTAACACAACAACGTGGTCCAGGCACTCCCGTCGAAACGAGCCGAGGAAGCGCTCCGCATAGGGGTTTTGCCACGGGGATCTCGGTGCTGTCACCACTTCGCGGATGCCCATTTCCTCAACGAAATGCTGCTCCATAAATACAATCGCGATCATGCAACAATAACGCGGGGCGCTATCCCAGGGAAACGCTTCGGCGACCTGTCGCGCTGTCCATTCCGCAGTGGGATGCGCCGTCACGTTGAAGTGAATTGCGCGACGCCGATGGTGGCCCAACACTACGAAGACAAACAGGATGCGAAAGGTTACGGTCGACACCACCAGAAAATCTGTCGAAACCAACTGCTTAACGTGATTCTCAAGAAACGTGCGCCACGTTTGTGACGGCGGCTTTCGTTGACGCACCATATACTTGGCTACCGTCGCCTGAGAGATCTTTATTCCGAGTTTCAGCAATTCGCCATGATTCCTTGGTGCTCCCCACAGGGGATTTGCGGTGCTCATCTTCCTGATTAGTTCTCGTACTTCCCGAGCTGCCACGCAATTACCGTTTCCGGCTTAACGATGACCAGCGCTGAGCGCCACTGGGCCCATACTTGCGAAAGCAGCACCCAGAGCAAGCCGTCAACAGTTCTCAGGCTAAGACGCTTGTTCGTCCGCCGCTGAAGCACAACAAGCTGATGCCGCAGAACAAGAATCTCGATTTGCATACTTGCTCGGTCCCGAAAATCTCATGGCACCGGAAGTTAGCAGCCGAAACCGCTAACTTCAATGCTTTACGAGCCGGACGAAGTTTTTGGTAGGGACACGTCTTGCGAAGTTGCCGTTGACTGGTTTGACGTCGCAAAAGGAAAAATAGGTGGACCACCACAATCACCGCGACTTATTGACTCCGCAAAAATCCCAGTGACTCTCATGTGACCCGTCGTGAGCTCCGCGCTGATAATGCGGCGGTCGTAAACTCAATCAGAACCAGTCAGTTTTTACTTCGGGGTCGCGAACCAATCGGCATAGTTTGGGCACCATGCGTAGCACCGAGGATCTCACGGTTTAAGCGCTCGCGCGAAGTGCAGGCGTGATGAGAGAGAGACTGAACAAACCAGGTTGGGCCATAGGTCGCTAAAGGGTCAACTATGTTTTGCTTGTCCGTTCGAAAACATAACCGGCCCAGGTATGTGCGGATCACGCATCGGAGAAGCGATCGACATAAGACTCATCATCTCAGATCATTGATCAAAACCACGTCCCGGAACTCAGCGCCGCGCGCAAATACTAATTGTTTCCGGTCAGGTGGCCAGCCGTAATACCACAAACCATCGCTTGTGAATTTAGTTAACTGTTGTGGCTCGTCGCCGTCGATTGCCTGTGCCCAGATATTGCCCGGGCCCTGTAACGTGGGGAGGAGAAAAGTTAACGCCTTACCGTCCCAGGTCCATTGAAGTGTTAGATAGCTCTTCGGTAGAGAGAACGTTTTAATTGGGGTACCACCTTCTGCTGAGATCAAGGCGAGTCTTGGAAGTGATTTTTCGTCATAATATCCGTACGCAATCATCTTTCCGTCAGGTGAAAAGACTGGCGAGTGAGCCTGTTGGTTCGTAATTTGAATTGGCTCCCCTCCGTCAATCGACACCTTCCAAATATTTGGCTGCTTTGATCGCCAGTCCACGTAAATTACCCACTTACCATCTGAAGAAAACGACGGCGAGTCTTGCTCCGACTGTCCCCCTGTAAGAGGTCGTGCATTTCCACCATCAAGGTCCATGCGCCAAATATGGCTAAAGCTATCTCCTGAGAGCAGGGACTGAAAAACAATGTACTTTCCGTCTGGGGAAACTCTGGGTGAAGGAAAACTCATGTCCGTTGCCCAGGAAAGCTGTCTGCGGTTCGCGCCATCACCATCCATGATCCAAATCGTGTAATGACCCGTATCGCCCGACGCGTAAACTATCTTTCCGTTTGGCGCAACAGACAGCCCACCTCTACCCTCAAATCTGTCGACGCTAAGCTGCCGGGCAGCTGAAAAATCGATGTTTAAATTATCGTCGCTGTCGATCGGAACGGTCCAGATTCTTGATTGGTTTTCTACTTGTAGGGTAATCAAGGATTTTTTATCCGAACTGATACTAATCGCGTGATAGCCGCTAATATCGTTTGTTAACCTGCGAACCTCGCCGGTAGGATAAGCAACGTGCCAGATCTGTTTGGTGCTAGAAGATTCGTCCTCAGCTACCACGATCAAACCACTCTTATCTGGAAGCCATACTAATCCACCAAATCCCTTCCAACTGTGCGAGGAGATTTGAGTTCGTGTATTGGTGACAAGATTCAATTCTGCGATTTGATTACGGCCTTGTGTGTGATCAACGAACGCGATTGATGATCCGTCGGGAGACCACGATGGTATCACCGATGCATAGAGGCCATCAGGTGGTACGCGTTTCAACACAACTTGTTCGTTGGTGCCATCTGAATTTGCGGTCAGTAATGCTAGTTCATTTCGATTGTCGTCATTGCGGATATACGCAAGTCGACCGTCAGGTGAAACCGCGACAGCTGCAAATGCTGTGATGGGTAGTCGATCAGACGGTCCTCCTTTCAAAGCGATTCTATGCACTGCGAATTCTTTGTAGCGTCTGGAATCCAGCGAAATTGAATAATAAATTTGACTCCCATCCGGTGAAAATGAGGCTCCGCCGAATTCACCTTGCGTCGCAGGCACAAGTTCACGTTCATTGTTTGTACCGATCTCCTTTAGCCACAGGCTCACCTGGTCATTTTGTTCTTTGCCATAGAAAACGTACTTTCCGTCAGGCGAGATTACCGGCATTGAAGCACGACCGAATGTCGTGAGACGGGTCATTTTTACGAATGCGAAAGGCGCTTCCGATTTGCCGGTAAGCTTCTTGACCGAATACGCGACTCCGAGCGCGACAGAAACGAGCAGTACAAGGATGACACTTGCTGCCAGCGTATGTTTCTTAATCTGATCGACCGTTGAACTGAAGATAGATCTCTTTGAGCTACGAATCGTTTTCAGATCAGCGAGTAGCTCGTCTGCGTTTTGGTAACGAGTAGCTGCGTCCTGGCTCAGGGATCTGTTCAGGAGGCGCTGCACTCCGCGCGGGACCTGGGCGACGCCATCCGCCATGGGAGTCCGCTTTCCGTTTCGGATATCGTTATTCCGATCGCGATGGTTCTGGCCATCGTTAGCTGCGCGCCCACTAATCATCTCGTAAAAGACCGCCCCGAGGCTGAAGATATCGCTTCGTTGGTCAATCGCTTCCCCGCGCGCCTGTTCAGGCGACATGTACTTAATGGTTCCCATCACCAAACCAGACGAGACGCTCAAGTCAGGCGCAGAGGTTTCCTGAAGTGTCTGGTCCTGTTCGTAAATGAGTTTCACCAATCCGAAATCGAGAACTTTCACGTAACCATCTGGTCGCAACATGATGTTTTCGGGCTTGATGTCGCGATGGATGATTCCAGCTCGATGTGCGGCGGCTAACGCGCTAGTTACTTGAATAGTTATTTCAATCGCGGAGTCTAGGCTTACGTGAGAATTCTTCATCCGTTCGCGCAGCGTTTCGCCTTCTACGAATTCTGTCGCAATGAATTGTTGTCCATCTACGTTACCGAGCTCATAGATGGTGAGGATGTTCGGATGGTTGAGCGCTGAAGCTGCTTGTGCTTCCTGTTGAAAACGGCGGAGACGATCTTTGTCAGACGTATAGTCGGTGGGCAGCAGCTTCAGAGCGATGTTCCGTTTCAGCTTTTCATCAAAAGCGAGATAGACCTCACCCATACCTCCTCTGCCAATTAACCTCACGATTTTGTACTGACCAAACTGTTGCCCGTCGCAGAGCACAGGTTGAGTGTCGGTTAAAAGAGTGGCCGCAGCTCCGAAAGCAGGTGCGTCTATAAAACTTACGCCGTATTCATCCGAAGTGATCAATGACTCCACTTCGCGGCGCAGTTCCTCGTCGCCCGCACACGAGGAATCCAGAAAAGTCCCGCGTTCGATAGGAGCAAGCTCAACGACGACCTGAAACAGTTTGTCTATTTGTTGCCACCGATCAGGCGTCATTCTCTACAATCCAACTCCTCTATTTTTCTATAAGCGAGAATTTAAACGATGCTGCATCAAGATTTTTGAAGTTCGCGACGCAGCCACGCCCTTGCAGATCGCCATTCGCGTATGACTGTCATCGGAGAGATCTTCAAAGTCGCAGCTGTTTCCTCAATTGTGAGGCCACCAAAGAAGCGTAATTCGACAATGTTGCTCTTACGCTCATCCAACGCTGTCAATTTCTTCAGCGCGTCATCGAGAGCAACCAAGTCTTGGGCACGTTCCTCTCTCAATATGACTGCTTCGTCGAGCGGTAGTTCCCGCACGCCGCCGCCTCGTTTCGCATACCGATAGTTGCGGGCATGATCGATCAGAATATGCCGCATAATCTTGGCCGAAATGCCAAAGAAGTGCGCGCGGTTCTGCCAGGATATATCACGCTGATTAATTAAACGAATGTAGGCTTCGTTTATAAGGGCGGACGTTTGTAGTGTATGACCCGGATTCTCCCGGGCCAGATAATGCCGCGCTAAGCGCCGCAACTCAGTTTCCACCAGTGGAGTTAATTCCTCCAGGGCGTTCTGATCGCCCTGACTCCAGTTAATCAACAGTTGAGTAATTTCATTCGGGAGGGTTGGCGTAGCCATCGCTTTTGGCCTTCCCTTTCTTATAAGAATTGACGATTAGCTGCCAACAAGATTTTGGGATCGATGATGCAATCGGCGCGAATTTCCCGCTTTAGTGGAGTGAGACCCAACTAATCTCAGTAACTCGACTGAAGGAGCAAACGATGAGAACAAAATACTTGATTTTATTTGCAGCGCCAATCCTGCTGCTATCTATGATTGGATCATTAACACTTGGTCAGAAGCCTGGCACGTCGAATGTAGTTCCCCTACGTGTAACTATCGAGCCTACCGATTCGTCGTCAACAGCCTGCAAAATTTGCTCGGATGGGCTTGGCGAATACATTGACGGCGTCGACGGAGTCAGCGCAAGCTTCACGAAATCTGGTTGGCTTTCGGTAGCTTTCCAGGATCGCGCCACAATTCGCACTGTCAACTTTGATTATTCCCTTCCTAGTAATCCACCGCCGCCGCCGGCCCTACCTGTCGTCAAACCCACAATAACGAGTTCAATTCCTACCAGCAGTCTGCAAGACATGTCTTATGGCATGACTCAATGCATCGGTTTGGGCTGGAGTCACACCGACGGCAGCAACATCACTCGCAATCACGGCTTTCAGTTTGGTCCACACGTCAGCGGTAGTTCTTACGCGATCATTGCCTGCACGGCCGCGGCAAATCCTGACAACAGCGGGCAGTGCGTCCAATGGACTGTCGAGCCAAAGTTTGATGGAACCTGTAACGCGACGCCTTCCGTCGCCGGCATAAATGATCGCATCGTCGTTAGAGGGAAGGCTTCGGACAACGATCGCGGGCGGTACAGCATGCCTTTCAAATTGACCTTGACGAAGAAATAGAGAACTTGCTGTGGGTGCTAAGACTGCTTGCTCACACAATGCCCGGGGCCTAGCCGTGAATCCGGTAAACCGCATATACGTCGACTTCGTCTTGTCGTAGTCGGTGGGGCCTCGGATAGCAAGAGAACTCTCGTACCGTACATATCGCCAAACGTTCCCTCTGTATAGCGGTAAACGCAGCGACCAACCGTATTTTATCTTCTGACTTCGATACATCATGGCTGTTAGTAGTTGATGGCGCTAACAATTCTGTAATGACCGCCATCGACGTAGCTTAGTCACTCACTCTGACCGCTGGCGTATGACAGGTTTAATTGTCAGGACGAATGGCCATCACCTTCAGTGTGGCTGGAAGTTTGGCGCAAAATTTTCAGCCACGGAGTGTGTAAAGTTAACAGCAAGACTTTTGTCATCGATCACTCCGAGTTCGTTTGTACCGGTGGCTGAGGTATAGACCGGTGCAGCCGGGCACTACAGGCCGAAGATGGGTGACGCGACGCAACATACATATCGATCGCCTTGCTTCCGTCTGGTTGATCAAACAATTCATCGACAAACATCCGCGTTTCTACTTTGTGGCCAAAGGCGAACAGGTCGATAACGCGATTCCCTTTGATGTGTTCGACGTGGAGTTCACGCATGAGGGCGAAGATTGTACATTCGAAACAATGCTCAAACGATTTGGTTTCACTGACGCAAAGGCTTACGAGAGTTAGCCGAGATCGTTCATGACATCGACTTAAAAGATGACAAGTTTCAAAGGCTCGAAGTTGCCGGGGTCGTTACTTATCATTATTTCGGGGAACTAATGCAACGCTTCGGAGTACTGAGGAAAGGATAGTTAACTCGGGTTGAAGCGTTCGAATTTGACAGCATAACCAAACAACATGCAGGTCGCACCGAGGCAAAGACTGTAACGGAAATTGTTCCTGTGCCTGCAGCCATGTGGTCCAAGCCCATTCGCAATGCGGAGGCCACAGATGGAACGCGCCTATTGCTGGCGCAAGCGAGCACAGATGACTTAAGATGCGTTCAAATCAATCAGCTTACAGCTAGCTTACTGGGCCAATTATCGCTGTAAGTATTTGATTCTAAAAGACTTGCCCGCTTGGCTCAGTAAATGGGTCACGCTCACAAACCTTGCGTTTTCAAGAACTTGCAATCTAAATAATTAACATTGACGGTAATGTTGACGGTAGATGAAGCGCTCAGTCTGCAAAGACTTCGGACAACTGCGGGACAAATTGGACCATGACAATGAGGCTCGAGACCTGGAAAGTTCGAGTTCTGTCTGCCTTTTGAACCAACGCCGCTACCACCAATTGGCGGTACGGTACCTGAAGTGTGCTGTCCTTATATATAAGCCGATGGAAAATCCGGCTTGGAAGAAGCTACCCTAAGACCTCAACGCCGATTAACAAGTGGCGTTGTCCTTCTACTATTCGTTTCTGAGACTCTTAGTCTCCGCAATTGAACTCAAGGCGGCTAGTTCGTTTTGGCGGCTTTGTCAGATTTAGCACGCCATTCGGGCTTGCGTTCTTTACTTGCACTCGCCAAAGCCCGACGAACTCCTTCGGCATCGAAGTCGGTCGCGTATACGGGAGTGGCCGGTTGTTGCCTCCACGAGTCATCGAGACTGCCTGCATCCACCCCATCAAAGCCGAGTTCATCGACCAGCTTTAAGACGACGGACTTCGCCCGCTCGTCATCGCCCGCAACCGGAAGAGCGATACGGCCTGGAGTTCCTGCCGGCTTGCCTGACTTCAGAAGATGTTCGGCATAGATATTATTAAAGGCCTTTATCACAGGTCGTCCAAGTTGCTGAGAAACCCAACGGCTCTCGACCATTCCATCTTCGATGGCCGCGATGCGGCCATCACGCTGTTGCGGATAGTAGTTGCCGGTATCGACCACGACTACACTGTCTGGCACTCCGGCGAACAAATCGCGCGGGAGACTTGGAATGTTCTTCTGCGGAATTGTTACGATGACAACCTCGCCACTTCGGGCCGCTTCTTGAACGGTGACGGGAGTGGCTCCCGTGTCCGCTGCAAGATCAGCGAGACTCTCCGGACCACGCGAGTTAGCTACAAATACGTTATGACCGAGCTCACGGAAACGGCGAGTAAGATTGCCGCCGATGTTTCCCGCACCAATAATTCCTATGTTCATTTTCTGTTCCTTTCCTAAGCACTAACCAGGTAGTGAATATATTTGCTTTGCTCTTCAACTTGCTACTTGAGCGCTGAAAAGCTTGTAGGATCCATGAAGTAGCTGTCGATATGTTTTGCCAGCGCACCATTAGTCTCAGAGTCGGCCTTTACCTTTTTCCATTCAGGATCTGCCTGAAACGCAGCCCAATTCTTCGTTGCTCCTTCGCGGCTCGGATGCTCCAGGATGTAAACAAAAAGGTTCTGCGAATATGGCTCGTCTTGCGGCCGCCAAAAGCCAACGCTCTTCATGTTGTGTCGCCTAAAAATAGCATCGGTATGATCGCCAAACCGAGCGATCAGTGCATCCATTTTACCCTCGTTAACCTGATACATGCGCAGTTCGTAGACATGCTGCGAGTCTTTCGCTCCGCCGATGTAGCTGAGAGCTAGAGTCACCGCGGCGCCACCAATGAACGATAGAAGAGACGCTGCGCTGATACCAGTAAGCTTTGTTGTTAGTTTCATTGTTGCTATTGCGAGGCCTGCAGGTTATTCCATGATGGCTCCAATTCTTAACTAATGCGTTTCCTTGTTCTGGTAGTTTAGAGCGAAGAGATAGAGTCGAGGATTTCATTTGTAGTCACGATCGCACTGGCGTAGTTTGGAATATTGACGTCGAGAGCAGCGTGCATCTCTACATCCGAGTAATCTGCCGTGGCATCTCTTACCATCGTGACTTCGTAGCCAAGCTCAAACGCATAGCGCACGGTTGCTTCCACACACGTGTGTGCGATGAGTCCTGTAACAATAAGTTGATGGATACCATGTTTCTTGAGTTGCAAATCTAAATCCGTGTTGGCGAAGCCACTCGAACCCCAATGCTCATGGATCACTGTTTCACCAGGCTTAGGTTCGAACTCTTTACGGATCTCACCTCCCCACGTGCCGTATTCGAATGCCTTGCTCGACCAGGTTCTCTTCTGTATAGGCGCAAGGTACTTCCAGGTCTCGTAGTCG
The DNA here is from genome assembly GCA_035257465.1 of Pyrinomonadaceae bacterium. Classification (GTDB taxonomy): domain Bacteria; phylum Acidobacteriota; class Blastocatellia; order Pyrinomonadales; family Pyrinomonadaceae; genus PSRF01. Next base: position 12,417 of record DATEXA010000370.1, read on the forward strand.
CCGGGACGATAGCGTCGATGCAGCGGATAGAAAACGCGAACCTTTGCCTCGCGCGCAGCCTTTAGCACCTGTAGCATGTTGGGAACGCAATTATTTGCTTCGGCCACAGTCTTCAGGTGACCCCAGAATTTGCCTCCCTCGGAAATGAAATCGTTGTACGGATCAATCACCAGAAGCGCAACGATCTCTTTCTCATACTTCAGAACGCCAATGGATACCCGGGCCCGAAATTGGTCGTCACTTTCCCGCCTTCGACGTTAACGGCTTTCGTCTTGTTGGCATTTCGGCCTGCCGACATTCATTGATTAAATGAACTGACCCTTCTATTTTGCAGGTCTTAGAAACCACGATGCCACTGTCAGATCAGAAGTACCAAATGGCTCTGGAAATGGACTGTGAAGAGGAATCGTGAGGCCGCGTTAAAGGTGAGTTTGCGGGACAAACCGCTACGCAGCGTTAAGAAAACACCTTGCATTCTTTTCGATTTGCTTGTACTTCGGCTTTACCCGCGAATGTCTAAAGTAATTGGGTATAGCTTTCCAGCCGCGAAGGAGGACAATTAAACGCTCGCCTGGAAGCACCGGCGTCGTAGAGGAGAATGAACGAGCAATCGAACTGCGGATCTAAGGTTGGGTAAGAAAATCAAACCTTCCGCTCAGAACGGACGTAATCCTGTTCTGCAGTTGGGCTCATGGAGGAGTTATGTTTTGTCCTAATTGTGGATTGAAGGAAGACCGCACAGTCCAGTTCTGTCGCACCTGCGGCACTGACCTGGGTGTCGTACGCGATGCTCTTGAGCAACCGAACTCAGTCGCCGCCTCCACTGCTGCGGCACGCGAAGAGATTGCGCGCGCG
>DATEXA010000371.1:0-24282 GCA_035257465.1 Pyrinomonadaceae bacterium
GGAAATCATTCGCTTCGACTACCGCGCGCCACTTCGAAACGATCTCATCTTGCATATCGTGATGCAGAGCCCGAGACAGTTCATTCCCTAGAGAGGTGATTGTCTTTTTCTTGCCGCCTTGTATGATTCCAATCGCCCCCAAGAACCTATTGTTCTTGCTGACTATAGTCTCGTGAACGCTCACAACCTTTGCCACGTCAGCCGGAGTCACATTGTCGCCAACAGTTCCATAGCCCTGAATGATCTTAATGAGTTCCTTGTAGGAGGAACCCGGGAGAGGGAATCCCTTATCTGCCATGTGAATGATCTCCTTATCTGCCGAATCGTGTTGAGAGTGAAGTTTAGCTGAGTGACAAGGTCGGTAAAATAAGAGCTTGAACGCCCGTGCTACGGTGAGAAAAGAGCCGCAGTTTGAGAGTTTGGCGGACCATTGGCAGACCAACTAAGCAAGTGCGTTCCGAATCGGATTCCGTAAAGCATTGATACTATTGGAGGCGGCGATCGGAATCGAACCGATGAATAAAGGTTTTGCAGTCTTAAAGAGCCTGTTCAGTCTTGTTCTAAGCCGTTGAAGGTTGTCCGATTCATCAGGCTCACAGCCGCGAATCGGTATGTATTGTCGAGTCCCGTTCAGTCTCGTTCAGAAGCGTTTGCACAGTTCGTGCACAGTGTTTCCTTTATAAGACTAGGTGTCGATGCGAGGGAGAATCAAGCAGCGAGCTACCCGAGGAATTCTAGGTTTTCTGGGTTTGTTGGGTCCGAGCATATAGAGAGACCCAACATTTGGAATTTGCAGACTATAATTTCGGGAGATGTTGTATTTTGGTAGACCATGGGAAACTATCATCATCAAGATTGCGGCGCTAAACTTGAAGAGTCCGGTCCTGAATTCGACTCGGGGAGAACAGTCACTTACCGATGCTCAAAATGCGGAGTATATGGATTTCCATACGATATACCTCCATACGATCCACAACGGCTACCGAGCGATCCGATATACGTCAAACTCAAGGATGATCCTGATAGGGACCCAAAACTGCTATGAGCCATGACTGGCAATCTTCTTACGGAGGACGATGATCCCGAGCAGGCCTGTAATCAGCAGAACTACCGTCGAAGGCTCAGGAGTTTGAAATGTATATGTCGCCTTCCGAAACTGAAAGATTCCCCCACCAGGTGCGTGATTTAGTTCAAGAGTTAAGATGCCGCTTCCAGTCATGTTGACGGAAAAGCCGCCTGTTGAACTAAAGCCTTGAAACCCTCCTGTCATAGTAAAAGGTGTCGTCACAGTGACTACGGAATCAAGACTCTGCACAATAACCGCAGTAGCCAAAAAGCCCATTCCTCCGGACATGCTAACGTAAGGTAACGCTAGTGAAGGGGGACTCGGAAAGGTCGAGTCATTAATGTATTGGATACCATTCAGAGTGGCTGTCGTTAGACCAAGTTCGTAATTAGCCAGATTCCCGGTTGTGCTGTTTGCTGGATTCGTCCCCACGCTGCAAGGCGAGCAGGGGGGAGGCCAACTGGAAGAACCAGTGCCGCCGACTAGTAAGAAGCCTGCGCCAGCAATCGACCAGGACACTTGACTTTCCCCTGTACGTGTCACGGTGCCGCTAGTGATAACTGTCGGATCTGCTTTTGCAGGAATTGAGAATAGAACTAGCGCAATGAGAGCGAGGAAGAGTTTGGGGGACATTGGCGAATGATCTCCTTTGAAGACCCGAAGTCAACGTGCGGTTTAACCCTTTGAACAGCAAGGCGGGAGGTGGAAGCCGTTAGGACAAAGGATCGAGATGATTACAGGACGCTTCATATCAAGGTTCTATACGAAATGCAAGGTTTAGGATGGCTGACAAGGTGGTTGGACAAGCCAAAAACCAAAAGGCCAGCCGTGAAGAATGGATCGCGAAACAGGAGTCATAGGCAAGAAGCAACGAGACGTTCCAGCGAACCAACATCAGAGAGGCGGCAGGCTTTCGGGCTTGCCGCTTTTGCTTTCTAAATCACCTCGTGGAAATGCTATCTCACAAATAGACCTTTCAACGTGCCATACCTTCAGATCCGTGAGGCGCTCACCCCGCTTGACCCCCGGTGAAATCCAACCGCCTCACTCCCAGGAGTCCTCACATGTTAAGACTCACAAAAGGTGTGCACACGAATGACGGAACGGTCGTGATCGCTACGGCTTTCATCATGCAAACGTGCACCTAAACCAGACAATAACATTCTAGGTTTTCTGGGTTTTGTGGGTCCTATATATACCTCAGACCTAGAAACCTAGAATGTTAAGACTTCTAAGCTGTCTTAAAACTACTTCTTCGTTGTGATTGGCGTTAGTTTTGCGTTGTCCCGAACCTTTTGCACAGTTAGAGGCTAATTCTGCACAGTAACGCTCACCTGGACCATGCAGGCCTGAGCCTCTAAGTTGTCACGTGGTTGAGGTTAGAATTGGAGGCGGCGATCGGAATCGAACCGATGAATAAAGGTTTTGCAGACCTCTGCCTTACCACTTGGCTACGCCGCCGTCTGAAAGGATAAAGGATGAAGGCGGAAGGATGAAGTCAAAACCGGCGCATCCTTCATCTTTCCGCCTTCATCCTTGATTTCGTGGAGCGGGAGACGAGATTTGAACTCGCGACCCTCGCCTTGGCAAGGCGATGCTCTACCACTGAGCTACTCCCGCTTTTGAGCAGCGACGATTCTAATGATTCAAGTTTCGTTGTCAAGCGAGGGTACTAGATAGGCAGCGAGACTAAATATCCGCAGATTACGCAGATTTCGTTTTTACTGTTTGAGCGTTTTTGAATCAATCTGCGTAATCGGTGCAATCGGGATGTTCCAGTTCGTTCCAGTTAAATAACAAACGGCGCAATGCGAGAGGGGATCAACCCAATAACATTGCACCGCTGTTTATGACCCTATGTCTCACGTTGGTACCAACGCGTAACGGTCGAGCCTATGCTTTGCAGTCTAGTCAGCGAGTCACATTGCGTCAACCGTCGTTCGAGAAATAAAACAAAACGCTTCGCGCATCTCAGACGCGCTTCGCGATCTCATATTTAAGATCTCAGATCTCACGTCTGAAACAAATCTGAAATCTGAGATCTGAGATTCTTATGAGTCATAGAACCTTTCAGTCCATCTTCGCTTCTTCAACTGTTCCTCACGCCAGAAGTTCTTGAGTAGTTCGATCTCCGGTGCTGCCGCTTCGTCTTCACCAAGCACCACTGTTATCACGTCATATCTATACTCTTCGTCTTCCAGCGCAAACATCTGCCGGTACGCTCGTGCGGCGCGCGCAATTTGCCTGCGCTTTCGCCGATCCACGTTCACTTCGGGTGGAGCAAACCAATCCGAACGTCTCGCTTTGACCTCGATGAAACAGAGTGTGCTGCCGTCGTAAGCGATTAGATCAAGTTCAGCATTGATTACAGCATCGCGGCGATTGCGACCGACGGGTAATGTGAAGTTTGCTGCGACTAGCCGATAGCCAGACTGCTCGAGATAAGCTGCAGCGTATTGTTCGCCAAGCCGGCCAATCGAGAGACGGGTATTAGAACTGAGTGAGGTTTTCATGTGAGGAAGTCCCGGCAGCGTAGAACCTTGCGCCTGCGACGCTAGTGGTCTAGATGCTTGAGTAATCGATCCAGTGCCTTTGCCCAGTAGGTTTTCATCCTGGCTGCTGCGGCGGCGCTTGCGAGTTTGCTGTGCTGCACAACCACCTGGCTCTTGTCTTTATCTTTTGGATAGAAATTAATTTCGAGGCTCGTCTTTCCATCCTTCCACGTAACACGTATTGATTTGTTCCTGGTTGCTTTTCGCGTAACCAGACCGTCCTCGCCGAGCCACTCTTTACGTGAGGCTTCGTTCTCAAATGCTCTGTAGAGAAACGAAAGTGGAGTGTTTATCGTGCGGCTCACACTGATCTCAAAGCCATCGGGCTTTTGATGATTCTGACGCAAGCCGGTTTGCTGCTCGTACGTGGCGGTAACCATTTGACCCCACCACGCACCAACGTTGTGTTTTGAATTGAGCAGCTTGACGATCTCCTGGTGCGACATCTTCTGACCGCCGGCTTTGTCGATAATGGCAAACCATTGCTTCCAGTTCTTGCCGGTCTTGGCGGTGACAGCGTCATCGCTCATGCGAGGTCCGGATGTTTTTGTAGGCATCGTGCAGACTCCTTCCATGCTGGCTGTAGGTAGTCAGTGGTGATGACCGACAAGCTGAAGCATGTCTGACATCATTCTTATGCGTCCCGATCGTACGCAAACTTCAACCAATGCTTCACTTCGTCGTCGATATCACCGAGGGAAGTGATTGGGATCCGATGCGTGATCCGATCCTTCTTAGCGAACCCGCCCGTATCAATCAGACGGCCCGTCGGTTTGATGTCTCCGAGAGCAAAACCCAAATCGATTCGCGTTTGAGTCGTTGGTTTGATTTGAGCGAAGACGTGATTCCGGTATAACGGAACGATGGTCTGGCAGGGACATGCCTTCGCATCTTTTCCTACTTTCAAACCCAGCTTCAATAGAGCGTCGTAGATAGGGCGCAGATTTGCTTTGCCACCTGAGAACATCATATCGACGTCTTGCTCTGCAGATTCGAGATAAAGATCGGGATCGCCCGTCTCGAGACCCTTGCCATCGGCACGTTCAGTCAGCCACGACGCTGAATTGGTTCCGAGGTTGTATTCGTCTTTGAGCCATTGGCGCCGCTCCATCTCGCCTTTTGGGCCGGCCTTCTTGATGTGCTTGATCCACTCTTCCAGGGACCGACCTGTCTTCTCTTTGAGTTCGGCTATCCACTTCTGCGTCATAAGAACGCCAGGATGAACGCTGTAAATGGATTTGCGTTTCGTTCCTGCTGCTGGTCGAGACATCTCACTTACTTCCTTTTGATTGAGAGTTTGGGACGCTGCCTTTAAGTTCTGTAGCTTCCTTATTCAAATTACAGAATTTGCCTGCACAAGAAATCCAAATCTCCGCGATCTTTCAGGTTAAGTTCGCGCTTGCCAGAAACTTGGGTGGCTGTCGAGCTTTTGTTCCTTGCTCGAAGGCATACGCCATCTTAATCAGCTTCGGTTCGCTGTAAGCGCCGGCGAAGAACGACATTCCAACTGGCATACCGAATACGTAGCCGGCAGGCACGGTGATGTGCGGATAGCCCGCGACTGCTGAGGCTGACGAGTAGCCACCTGTAAAATGGTCACCGTTGACTAGATCAGTTGGCCACGCCGGACCTCCGGTTGGCGCAATCAATGCGTCAAGGCGGTGTTGCTTCATCACGAAGTCGATTCCCTGAGTACGTGTAAGGAGATGATTCTTCTTCAGCGCCTGGATGTATTTCTGACTCGTCAACGGACCTTTCGCTTGCGCTTTGATGAAAAGGTCCTGACCAAAGTAGGGCATCTCTTTGTCATGATGCTTCTCATTAAAATCGATCACTTCTTTGAGAGAGCGAACTGGAGAAGTCCCCAGGCCAGTAAGATACTTATTCAAATCCGCTTTGAACTCATACAACAAGACTTCGAGTTCTGACGCGTCGAACTTTCCGCTGGTGGGAATATCAGCGGGATCAACGAGGATAGCGCCGAGTCTCTTCATGTCTTCCAGGCGTTCGCTCATCAACTTGTCGACCTGATCATTAAATCCGAAGTATTTGCGTGCGACGCCCAGACGCATTCCCTTGAGTCCGTCTTTGTCTAGAAATCGTGTGTAATCGCTCAAGGCTTTACCGCGACTTTCAGCTGTTGCCGGATCTCGTGTGTCTTGACCGGTCAAAATACCGAGAAGAATTACGGCATCTGAAACAGTTCGAGCCATCGGGCCAGCGGTGTCCTGGCTGTGTGCTATTGGAATAATTCCTGCACGGCTAATCAAGCCAACGGTTGGTTTGATTCCAACAAGCGAGTTTGCTGAAGAAGGGCAGACCACGGAGCCGTCCGTTTCAGTGCCTATTGCCGCTACACAAAGATTGGCCGACGCCGCAACGCCGGATCCGGAACTGGAGCCGCACGGATTTCTATCCACCGCATAGGGGTTCCTCGTTTGTCCACCGCGCCCACTCCAGCCGCTCGACGAATGATTCGAGCGGAAGTTTGCCCACTCGCTGAGGTTTGTTTTGCCAAGAATTACAGCGCCTGCTTCGCGTAGTCGTTTGACCACAAAAGCGTCTTGAGAAGGTTTTGACCCGACGAGTGCGAGCGAACCAGCTGTGGTCATCATGCGGTCGACGGTGTCGATGTTGTCCTTTATTAGTATCGGAATGCCATGAAGCGGCCCGCGCGCGCCTTTGTCCTTTCGTTCTCGGTCAAGGTTTGCAGCAATTGATTCAGCGTCGGGGTTTAGTTCAATGATTGAGTTGAGCGCTGGACCGGCTTTGTCGATTTCCTGGATACGACTAACGTATTTCTCTACCAGCGAGTGAGCAGTGTATCGTCCGGATTGCATGTGTTGCTGAAGATCGGTAATGGATACTTCGTCCAGTTCAAAGTCGGCGGGCGACGAATCCGTAGATGCTTTAGCTGACTGAAACTTCGCTGGGGAAGCAAGATTTACGAGTGTCAAAGCAGATACGGCAGCTGTCGAATGTAGAAAGGTTCTGCGCTTCATCGGGTTGGGTTCTCTATTCAGTTAACGGTGATAGAGCTCTCGGTTGAATCGATCACGCCTGGATCAAAGCTGAGCCAGGAAGACTATCGAGTGAAAATCAAGACCAATACCGGCGCATTTGAGCTACTGCGGCCGAATTTTGAACGAAGCAAAGAAATGGTCGGTGTTGTTCGAATCGTCCAGACCCTTTTTGGTAACTGTGAGGAGCTGATAGGGCCGTCGTCCTACCAGGTATACTCGACTCTTAAGGCTTTGTTCAGCAGTCTCTGCTGTGAACTCAATCGCCTGGTATCCATCCAGTGTCAAGGTTTTGGTGCTGACCAGAGTGGCCTTTAATCCTTTGATGAGGTTATCGCGATTCGCTTCAAGCTCACCAATGCGGTTGAAGTTAAAGCTAGGATCGTAGTCGACCCAGCCAATCGCATAGACACTTTGGCCTTTAGCAATATAAGTATAACTGGTGTAGGGGCCATGTTCGCTTTCGGTCTTACTGATGCTTTCAGTTGGTGTCGTCGGCATCAAAATGGAAAAGCGACCGAGGTCTGAATTAAATGTTGTGGTCAACTGTTCAGTGGGAGCGGATTTGTTGGGCGGTGCGCTTGCGGTTGGTTGACTATGCTCTTGGCTGTAAGCTACAGCAGATATCGTTAATAACAATAAAGAAACCGCCAAACACCTCTTCATTTAAATGATCCTCCGCAGAACCGGGTAGTGCACCATAACTTTATCGCTTATACATATGGGTGATTTATGAGTCAATCAATTCTTTTGAAAGCGGCGAAATTGAATGAGCGTTTCGTCGAGCGAGTTTCCAAGTCTAATTAAGAGTTTCCAAGTCTAATTAATAGGCTGGTAGATGTCCTTGTCTGATTCACTAAAAGCCCAATCAATTCCGGCGACTCCTCTCGTTGCCATCATCGGCCGACCCAATGTGGGTAAGTCGACGCTATTCAACCGTCTGATTGGCGAAAGACGTTCGATCGTTGGGGATGAGCCGGGAATCACGCGTGATCGAATCTATGGAGAGGTTGATTGGGGTGGCGTGACGTTTTCTTTGATCGACACAGGTGGGATCGTTCCGGACGACGACGCAGTAATACCAGCAAACATCCTTAAGCAGGCAGGCGTCGCAATTGAAGAGGCCCAGGTTCTGGTCTGGGTTGTTGATGCGCGGAAGGGAATTACTCAGCTGGACGAAGAACTCGCTGAACTGTTGCGCACGACAGGCAAACGGGTCCTGGTTGCAGCAAACAAAGTGGACTCTGCAACTCTTGAGGGTGAACGAGCTGAGTTTTATCGGTTTGGCTTTGAGGAAGTTCTTGCGGTTTCAGCCGAGCAGGGAATTGGCGTTGGAGAACTGCTCGACGAGATCGTGCAGTTGTTGCGCGAAGAGCTGTCGGAGATTAATGAAACTGAGGCTGTCGAAAAACCTAAAGAACTGCTATTAGCAATCGTCGGACGTCCAAATGTGGGGAAGTCGTCGTTATTGAACCAGTTGCTTGGTGAGGATCGAGTCATCGTATCTCCAGTTGCCGGCACGACACGCGATGCCATCGATACTGTGTTGGAAACTCCAGAGGGAAGACTACGCCTAATCGATACGGCCGGTATTCGACGAAAAGGCAAGACCGATGAGATGGCAGAGAAGCTTTCTGTTGTGATGGCGCGAAAGAGTTTGGAGAGAGCCGACGTCGCTATCGTCATCGTAGATGCCGTTGAAGGTCCGACCGCTTTGGACGCGACGATTGCGGGGTACGCACTTGATGCAGGTTGTTCGATCATTCTTGCAGTCAACAAGTGGGATGCTGTCGAGAATAAGAACACGAGTACTCCATATGAGTTTGAGCGCACCTTGCGAGATCGAATGAAGTTTCTTGAATGGGCTCCAGTGATTACTATTTCGGCCTTAAGTCGACAACGAGTAGATAGAATTCTTCCACTAGTACATAAAGCTAACGAAGCTCGCCATCGTCGTATTCCCACCGCGCAACTCAACGCTTTTTTTGAGAAGGCTATCGCCCAACCGCGTGGTGGTGTGGCCCCTGCACCCGCAAAAGGAGGTGTATCGCGTTTGCGAGTGCAGTACCTCACACAGGTCGGACTGCGACCCCCGACGTTTGTTGTTTTCACTGCCGGCGGCAAACCGGGTCTTCATTTTTCCTACGAACGTTATCTGCTGAACCGTTTGCGCGAAGAGTTCGATTTCTTCGCAACTCCGCTCCGGATAATCGAGAAGCACAAGAGAAAGAAGAAGGGGAACTAATGTGGAGAGTTCTGTTGTGCGACGATAAGAGAGCCGATGACTTCAAACGCGACAAGTTTTGAAACTGAAACTCCGCCGGCACTTCGTTTTGAGATTTTGGCCACTTCCGGTGAGGCTCGCACTGGTCTTCTTACTACCCGACGTGGCGTCATCGAAACACCAGTCTTCATGCCGGTTGGAACCGCTGGCACAGTTAAGGCAGTTCGCTTCGAGGAACTTGAATCGCCCGATCTTGATGCACGGATCATTCTCGGGAACACGTATCACCTTTGGTTGCGTCCCGGTGTCGAGATCATTAAGGCCTGTGGAGGCTTGCATCGGTTTATCGGATGGAATCGCGCACTCCTAACCGACTCCGGGGGATTTCAAGTTTGGAGCTTGGGTGATTTACGAAAGATCTCTGAAGAGGGAACTGAGTTTCGCTCGCACGTCGATGGTAGTTTGCAGTTTCTTTCACCTGAAGTATCGATGGAAGTTCAGGCGGCACTGGGTTCCGACATTGTTATGGTGTTTGACGAGTGTGCGCCTGGTAATGCAACGCACGACGAAATGGAGAAGAGTGTTGGTCTCACGACCAGATGGGCTCGGCGTTCGCGTGCGGCTTTTAATGAATTGCAACTTGCTGGTGCGGATACCGGTCGTATTCATTCGGATGGTCTGAGTGGAACGCAAGCGCTGTTTGGAATTGTCCAAGGTGCAGGGCACCTCGATTTGAGACGACAAAGTCTTCAACAGTCAATCGAAATCGGGTTTGATGGTTACGCGATTGGCGGACTCAGTGTCGGCGAGGAAAAGTCGGTTATGTTTGATGTGATTGACGATCTGACTCCGCTAATGCCTTGCTCCAGTCCCCGATATCTGATGGGCGTCGGCACACCTGAGGACCTGATTGAAGGCGTCGCGCGCGGTGTCGACATGTTCGACTGTGTCTTACCTACTCGAAATGGTCGAACTGGTCAGGCGTTTACCTCGTCTGGAAAGCTAAACATCAAAAACGCGCGATGGGTTAAGGATTCCAGGCCACTTGATGTGTCCTGTAGTTGTTTAGTTTGTCGTCGTCACACACGTGCGTACCTGCGGCATTTGTATCTGGCGGGAGAGATGTTGGCGAGTATCTTGTTGACCCATCACAACCTAGCCTTCTTCCTTGACACTATGCGACGTGTAAGGCAATCTATCCGGTCTCGCGATTTCCCTAAATTCCGACGTGAGTTCACCGAGCGGCTAAGTGCGAATGGTGAATAGTGATTCGCGAGCTGGCCGCTTCTGCTTGTTCGGTCATTGAATTTTTGATTTCCTATCGAAAGAGTCGCGCTCGCGTCCTTCGAGCTAATTAAACTAATGGCAACTTTTCTGATCCTTTTTCAAGGCGGCTTGGGTGGTCTGGCTGGCATACTGCCAATCGTACTAATCATGGGCGTCTTTTATGTTTTGTTGATTCGTCCTCAGCAGAAGCGTCAGAGGCAACTGCAGGAAACCATCTCAACTCTTAAGCTTGGTGACCGCGTAATCACTAACGGGGGCATCATCGGCGTAATTACGAAGGTTCGCGACACGAGTTTTGAAATTCGAAGTGCAGAAAAATCCATCCTCGAAGTCTCCCGCACCTCTATCGCCGGTATCGACGAAGAGGAAAAGAAATAGTTACCCACAATTCTTGTAATGAAGAAAAAGAACCTGCTTCAGCGCGCAATCATCATCGCAGTAGTGACCCTTTTTGGTCTCTACATTGTAATAGGTCCGCGTCATCGTCCTTCGATTAAAGACTTCACGTGGTCGGGGATTAAAGCCACTCTCGCGTCCAATATTCATCTAGGTTTAGACCTTAAAGGTGGTTCTCACCTTGTTATGCGCGTCAAAACCGAAGAGTTTTTGAAGCATCTGACGGAGGGTAACGCCGTTGCTGCAGAGAATGCGGCAAAGGATGCTGGTTTCGATGTGAAGTCGACTCGCTCTGAAACCGGTAATGGAAACTATCGAGTGATGCTCGAGGTTGCTGATGCTTCCAAAGCGGAAGACATTAAAACGGCAGTGCAGAAGAAGGTCGAGTTCGGCGACACGTCAGTTTGGACTTACGCGCAATCCGGAAATCAATTGTCGTGGTCGATGACCAACTCTGCGCAAAGGTCTCTTGCCGACAATGCGGCTACTCAGGCTAAAAATATCATCGACAGTCGTATCAATGCCCTTGGAATCACCGAGCCACTGTTGCAGACGCACGGTGCTCAAAGTTCGCATCAGATACTTTTGCAAATGCCGGGTGTCCAGGATCCGGAGCGAGTCAAGAACCTCTTGAAGGGAGAATCAAGACTCGAACTTGTTCATGTTGTTAGTCCTCCCAGCCCTGCGCCGAGTCAGACTTATGCAACCGAAGCGGAGGCGATCTCCTCAGTATCGAGCGGTGGAACCCTCCCGGCGAATCGTCGCGTTCTAAAGTACGTCGAGCGAATGGATCCAACCTCAACGGCCGAAGATCAAAGCCGCGAGAAAAGGACTAAATGGGTGGTTGTTGAAGCACCCGCCATTATCGATGGCAGTGAACTGCGAAATGCAACTGCTGTCCCGTCACGAGCCGGTGGTACACAGGATTTCGAGATTAACTTCTCGCTCAAGAAGAACGGCGCTGATAAGTTTGGCGCTTGGACGGGCTCCCACATCAATGAGTACATGGGAGTGGTCTTGAACGACGAGGTACAGTCCATTGCCTATATCAAGTCGCAAATCTTTGACTCAGGACAGATTGAAGGTCGGTTCACAAAGGAATCGGCCGATGATCTGGCGTTGACTCTTCGTTCAGGCGCCTTACCGGCTCCGATCGAATACCTGGAAGAGCGGACGGTTGGTCCTAGCCTGGGACAAGACTCAATTAACGCGGGTGTCCGAGCTTCGGCAGTAGGGCTCGCGCTGGTAGTTCTGTTCATGTTGATTTACTACCGGGGTTCAGGCATCAATGCAGTTGTAGCGTTGATACTTAACATGATCCTGATGATGGCTGGCCTCATCTTATTCGGCGCGACGCTCACCTTGCCGGGTATCGCCGGCATAATTTTGACGATCGGTATGGCGGTCGATTCCAACGTGCTGATTTTTGAGCGCATTCGGGAGGAGTTACGAACTGGAAAGACAATTCCTTCCGCGGTAGATCAAGGTTTTGGCCGCGCATTTATTACGATTATCGATACGCACGTCACAACGATCATTTCCTCGTTATTCCTGTTCGTATTTGGGACCGGTCCTATTAGAGGATTCGCTGTAACGCTGGTGATTGGACTGCTCGTGAATCTATTTTCCGCAGTCTACGTGTCGCGCACGATCTTTATGTGGGAACTCGGACGCACAGAGAAAGTCGAGTCGCTTAGTATTTAAGAGAGCCTTTGTATGATTCAAATTTTTAAAGATGTTCGGATCGATTGGTTAGCCAACCGGCGTTGGTTCATTCTTATTTCGGTTCTGTTAATGTTGGGTGGTCTCTTCTCCGCTGTTACTCGTTGGGCGACCCATCATCAACCTTTCAACCTCGGCGTTGACTTTAAAGGCGGCACCGTGGTCACCGTTAAGTTCAAACAACCCCCTTTGGCCGAGACGATACGCGCGGCGTTGGTCAAACAAAACGTTCGGGATGCGATAGTACAGGCCACAGACAAGTCCGACACCATTTTGATCAAGCTTCCGTTGGAAGGTGAATCTCAAGCAGAAGTGGAAACCGGTAGAGCGTTGGTGAGGGCGGCTCTAAATAGTTTTGGTCCCGAAGCGAAGCCTGATCTCCATCTAGCGGGAGATCCTAATGGCGTTTACGAAATCGTTGGTACTGACGCCGTTGGCGCCGTCGCCGGAGCTCAACTCAGAAACAAGGCTATCGCTGTCACTCTTGCAGCACTGGTAGGAATTCTTCTCTACATCGCTCTGCGTTTCGAGTGGACATATGGCGCCGCTGCGGTCATCGCTGTATTTCACGATGTTCTCGTAACGCTTGGATTTTTCTCGCTCTTCCAGTGGGAAGTTAGTCTTACTGTTATCGCGGCACTCCTCACGTTGGTTGGATTTTCCGTCAATGACACAATTGTTGTGTTTGACAGAATTCGAGAGAATCGTCGTTTACATAGACGAGACTCTTTGTACAAGATAACGAACGACTCGATAAATCAGACCCTTTCGCGCACAGTCATAACGTCGGGCCTTGTGTTTCTGTCTGTCTTAGCAATGGTTTTGTTTGGCGGTGAAGTTTTGCGTGGATTTTCCCTGGCATTGCTAATTGGAATAATCTTCGGCACTTATTCCTCAGTTGCAATAGCAAGTCCAATTATGGTTTGGTGGGAGCAACGAATTGAAGCTGCAAATCGCGCAGCTGCACTTACCTTCAGCAAACCTATCCGCGGCGGTGTTCAGTCGCAATCAAAGACGGCAGGACCGGGTCGAGATGCGATCGCAACTCAGGCCGGTAAGAGATCGCGCGGCGCAAGTCACGTTTGAAGTTTCTGAGTTCTCCTTCAGAATCGGTGTTGAGTTAAGAGTTTCTTTGGCGTCTTTGCGCTTGACTTTGAATTGGTCTGCGGCTTAGACTGCGGCCGTTGCTGGCCAATTAAATAACTCAAAAGTCGACCCTGCGTTTGTGTAAAAGTGAAGTGGGCGTGGCGGCAGTCTGTTGAGCAGGCCGGCGAGCTACTATTCTCGCACAGCGGCTTTCAAGTCTATTCGGTGTGCTCAAATATCGTAGGAGCTGCTGTTTTCCCCTTTCATCTTGACGGAACTCAAGCGGGCCTAGGTATTCGACGTTTGAGAAGTAGTTAAGCTACTTACAAGTTCGTAACCCCTGATCCATTTGGCGCCGGAAGTGGAGGACTATAATAGATGTTCGATAATCTCGTTGAGTCCAGTTCGCATAAGGATGACATTTCGCGGAAAGGCTCATTTGTTGTCGCAACGGCAGCAATCTATGGGGTGTTGTTGGTGGCGTTTTTCGTTGCCGGTATTTACTGGTACGACAATCACCTCGGTGAGATGGAGCTCGAGTTAACAACGCTCGTGGCTCCTGTTCCCGTTCCGCAGCAGCAGAAAGAGGAGCCGAAGCAAGAAGCTAAGCCCGTCAAAGTTGAGCAGAACGTGGACGTGCGCAAAGAGCTTATTGCAGATGTAACGCGAACCGAGTTGGTCCCGAAGGAAGTTTCTGCGAAGGCCAGTGATATTCCGCCCGTTCGGAAAGGCGTCACGACCGTTTTGGGATCAGAAAACTCGAGCTCCGCTGCACCGATGCCAGCTGGTCCAGGAGCAGGCACCGTTGTTACCGCACCGACCAAAGTTGCCATCGCCGACGAACCGCCTCCACCCGCGCCAACTCCGCCACGGGCGCCAATTTCAGGAGGCGTTCTTAACGGCAAGGCCATCAGTTTACCGAAGCCAGCGTATCCCCCGATTGCCAGAGCTGCTCACGCAGCAGGTACCGTGGTTGTTCAGGTGCTGATCGATGAGAACGGCAACGTCGTTTCCGCTCACGCTGTGTCGGGACATCCTCTTCTGCAGGCAGTAGCAGTAGGCGCTGCTCGTCAGGCGAGATTCTCCCCAACCAAGCTGTCGGGTCAGCCAGTTAAAGTTACCGGAGTGATCCAGTACAACTTCGTGGCTCAATAACTGCGGAGAGCGCTTGTCGTGTCGCCGCGGGTTCCGTACGGCCGTCCCGGCTTCTCTGCTTGCTATTAATCTAATTTAACTCTTTGGAGGGTTACCGTGACAATTCTAACCAGTCTTTTCGGATTATTGCTGCTTCTTCAAGAAGCCGCAGCCAGCCCAGAGGCGGGGGCCTCTGCCGCAAACACGTTCACGCTAACAGAAATGGTCAAGAACATGGGTGGCGTGGCTATCGCCGTCGTTATCGTGTTGCTCATCATGTCGGTCTATTCGATCGCGATCATGGTTGAGCGCTATTTGACCTACTCGGCAGCCAAGAAACAGTCTCGAGAGTTTGCACCACGTGTGGCGCAGGCACTTAAGAATGACCGCATCGAGGAAGCGATCAATATCAGCGACAAGCACCGCAAGTCTCACTTGGCTATGGTTGTTAGCAGCGGCCTGCAGGAATTTCGTGCGCATGAAGCTTCGAGTGATATCTCGGGTGACGAGATCGATGCCTCGAAGCGCGCCCTTCAACGAGCAATCGCGATCAAGACAGCCGAATTCAAGCGCGGGCTTTCGGGCTTAGCCACGATCGGTTCGACTGCTCCGTTCGTCGGACTGTTCGGTACGGTGTTCGGGATTATTAACGCTTTCCGAGGAATGAAGAACGCCGAATCAGCAGGTATCGCCGCCGTGGCGGGAGGTATTTCGGAAGCACTCTTCACCACAGCACTCGGTTTGTTGGTCGCGGTGCCGGCAGTTTGGCTGTTCAACTACTTCACCGGCAAGGTTGATGGATTTGTCGTTGAAATGGACAACTCGGCTTCGGAATTGGTCGACTACTTCATCAAGAATCGAACGAAGCAGTTGAAGCCATAGTTAACGTTCGATAAACCAACATTGCAGCTCGCGTGATGTTTGTGTCGCGCGAGCCTTAGTTACCGAGCGTGGAAAGGAATATTAGTCATGGGAATGTCAGGTGGAGGCGGTGCCGGCGGGGTACAGTCTGAAATTAACGTCACGCCGATGGTCGACATCATGTTGGTTCTGCTGATCATCTTCATGGTGGTCACGCCGTTCTTGCAGCAGGGCATCACTGTTGCGCTCCCAAAGAACATGAACAATCCTGATGTTGATCCGAGGATTATTAAGGAATCGTCTGTGGTGATCTCTATCCCAAACGACGGTGAATACTATCTTGGTAAGAAAAAAATCCAAAAGGAAGAGCTCGCCGACAATGTCGATAAGATGTTGAAAGCAATCAAGAACGAACAGGATCGCATCGTCTATATCAAGAGTGGTGTCGGCGTTAGTTATGGTGACGTGGTGACCGTTATCAATGAAGTCAGAAAACTGGGCGTAGATAAGATTGGCCTGGTTGCTGACAAGAAAAAAGGCGGAGCCGCTGCTCCCAAAACTACCTCGTAACCACGTCAAGGAGAACATCAGATGACGTCAGCAATGGACACAGACTCACACGAGAAAAGAAGCACTAGCACGGCAGTTCCGTACATTAACGTCACTCCGCTGATCGACGTGTTGTTAGTGTTACTGATCATCTTCATGGTCGTCACTCCACTTAAGCCTAGCAGGTTTCAGGCCGACATTCCGACGCAGCGCGATCCAAATGAGGACTTGAGCAAGCTCAAACCGAATCCGCTCACGTTGGTTGTTTCCATCTCACCTGATTTGCAAATCAAGCTGAATCAGGACGCTCTCGGATCAGTCAATGACACTACTCCTTTGGCCCAAAAACTGGCGTTGACCTTTGCCCAACGCAAAGAACAACGTGCTTATAAAGTGGGAATGGAAACTCGATCCGACGTAAAAGAAGATGATCGCATCGAGAAGACAGTTTTCGTTAAGGCGCCTCGTGCAGCAAAATACGGTGACGTGGTCAAAGTTATCGATGCGATCAAAGGCGCCGGTGCGAATCCAGTTG
The DNA here is from genome assembly GCA_035257465.1 of Pyrinomonadaceae bacterium. GTDB lineage: Bacteria > Acidobacteriota > Blastocatellia > Pyrinomonadales > Pyrinomonadaceae > PSRF01. The sequence continues at coordinate 16,433 of DATEXA010000371.1, forward strand.
GTTTGCAAGTTGATGATTTACCGTAGTCAAAAACGAGATTAGTCTGGTCTCGGGATCGCCCAGAGGTATTGAACCCCGTTTGCTGATCTCAATAAATTGGAGTCACGGATAAATGAAACTCTCTCAAACCAGGATCGCCATAATTTTGGCGGTCCTTGTTGCCACTAGCTCCGGTTGCGGAGTTATCAATCGCATTCGAGCCAAGAATCAGCTGAACGAGGCTGCTCGCACTTATCGCGAAGGCAAGTTCGTAGAAGCTGAGCAGCATTCCCGTCAGGCCGCTGAGCTGGATCCCGATAACAAGACTGCACCAATGTTCATAGCTCGGACGATACACGCGCAGTATCGACCGGGTGTGCAGACTCCGGAGAATGTCGCTACAGCTCAAAAAGCAATTGAGGCCTATCAGAAGATCCTTGATAAGAATCCTAAAGACGAGGAAGCTTATAAAGCCATCGCGTATCTCTACGGAGCAACCAAGGCGGACGACAAACTTCGACAATGGATTACGGCCCGCGCAGCAAGCGAAGCTACGGAACCGGAGAAACGTGCCGAAGCTTACATCGTATTGGCGAGCAAGGATTGGGACTGTTCCTTTAAGATCACGGAACTTCCAAGCAATAAAACGACAACGGTCGATCCAGGCAACAATAAGGCGACGGTCTCTTATAAGAAGCCAAAGGATCAAAAGGACTTCGACACAGCCCAGATGTGCGTCAAGCAAGGATTGGGAGAAGCGGAGAACGCTATTAAGTTTGATCCGAATAACGAATCTGCCTGGTCATACAAGACCAACCTCCTCTTAGAGGCTTCAAAACTAGCTGAGATGGATGGCAAGACTGACGTAAAGCAGGAATACCAAAAGCAATACGAAGTTGCACTGAAGAGAACGACGGAATTGAGTGCAGCTGCCCAAAAGAGAAAGGAAGAACAGGAAGCGCGTCAGTCAGCTTCACCTCCTAAGGGCTAAGCTTATATCGCTCGCATTGTCGAAAGGTGGTGTCCGACTTCAAGTCGCGACACCACCTTTTTGTTATACTTCTCGATAGAATTCAAATGATTCGAATCGAAGATATTGTTGAGAAAGTTGCGGTCAACCACCCATTGGCTGACCTCGATTTGCTACGTCGCGCTTATCTTTTTTCGGCACGCGAACACAAAGGGCAGAAACGTGCATCGGGTGAGTCCTATCTCGTCCATCCACTCGAAGTCGCAAATATCCTCGCTGATATGAAACTGGATGAGGTGTCTGTCGCAACAGGTTTATTGCACGACGTTGTTGAAGACACCTTGGTCGATCTCGATACGATTCGACAGTATTTTGGCGAGGAAATCACCCACTTGGTTGACGGACTCACGAAGATTGCGCAGATCAGCAACATCTCGCGTGAGGATCAACAGGCAGAGAACGTCCGGAAGATGTTGCTGGCTATGATCGACGACGTGCGCGTTGTTCTTGTGAAACTAGCCGATCGGCTGCACAACATGCGTACGCTTCAATATCTGAATCCTGAAAAACGCAAACGGATTGCGGAAGAAACGATGGAGATCTTTGCGCCCATCGCGCATCGTTTAGGGATGGGTAAGTTACGTGGTGAACTCGAAGATCTTGCTTTTCGTCACATGTATCCGGACGACTATCGTGAGTTGGCTGAACAGTTGGAGAAACGACGACCCGAGAATGAGTCGTTCTTGAAGAATGTAACGGCTCGTATAGAAGAGAAGATGAACGAGGCTGAAGTGCCGTTCGTCCTCGTTGAAGGCCGCGTGAAACGTTTGTATTCAATCTGGAAAAAACTGAGACGACAACGCATCAGTCTCGATCAGGTCTACGATCTGGTAGCTGCTCGAATTATTACACCAAACGAGATTCGACATTGTTATGCCGCACTGGGGGTCGTGCATAACAATTGGAAACCGGTGCCCGGTCGAATCAAAGATTGGATTGCGACTCCTCGTGACAATCTTTATCAATCGCTGCACACCTCAGTAATCGGATCAAATGTGCAATCATTTGAAGTGCAAATTCGCACTGAAGAAATGCACCACATAGCAGAAGAAGGAGTCGCTGCGCACTGGAAATACAAAGAAGGGAAACGTGGCGCCCGCGACGATGACCAGGCTCTTCAGGCACTGCGCTCACTTGTTGAGTGGACTCAGGAAGTAAAGGATTCCAAAGATTTCCTTGATTCTTTGAAACTCGATCTCTACCCGAAAGACGTTTACGCGTTCACACCCATGGGTAGGGTTATTCAGCTACCACGTGGGGCGACGCCAGTGGATTTCGGTTACATGATCCACTCTGAAGTAGGCAACACTTGCACTGGTTCGCGGATCAATGGTCGGATGGTGCCACTGCGCACGCAGATTCAAAATGGTGATGTCGTCGAAATAATCACCAGCAGCAACTCGCATCCATCTCGAGACTGGCTGAACTTCATCGTCACGTCACGTGCGCGAAACAGGGTTCGCCACTGGGTAGCGGAGCAACAACGAGCCGAATCAATTGAGATTGGTCGCAAGCTCTTCGAAAAGGAAGCGGCCAGATTTCAATTGTCACCCAAGAAACTCTTAAGTGATAACGATAAGGAGATGAAGCAGGTCGCAAGTGATTATGGTTATGGTCGCGTCGATGATCTGCTTGCAGCAATCGGCTATGGAAAGCTCGTTCCGCGTAATGTTATCGCTAAGTATCTGGGGCCTGAACAGTTCGAACAACTCGACAAGCAAAAGGAATCCAGGATCCGTAGTGGCGTTCGTGCGGTCAAACGATTAATCCGACTGGGTGATGATTCGATTTTAGTACGTGGCGTCGACGACCTAATGGTAAATCGAGCTCGTTGTTGTAACCCACTGCACGGCGAAGAAATCATTGGTTACATCACACGGGGCAAGGGAGTTGCCGTTCACACTAAGCGCTGCAAGAACGTAGACCAGCTGATGGTGAACCGTGAACGGATCGTCGAAGTCGAATGGGCCGGGCGTCCTGAGAAAACTGCTTATGCCGTAAAGCTGTTAGCTATAACTGAGAATCGGACTGGTATGATTGCGGGCATCACTGGAGCCATCTCGGACATGAAGACAGGCATTCGCGACGCGCGCGCATCGGTTGCCTCTGACGAACGAGGTCACATAGAAGTTACCGTCGAAGTATTTGATGTAAAGCATTTGGACAAGGTGATCGGTTCGATCAAAGGAGTACCTGGTGTCCTCGATGTTGAGAGGATGCAGGGAATGGTTTAGGCTTTCCGGCGCTTTTCCCTTCAAGAGAGGTTTCTGCTAGAATCCCGCCTTTGTTTTCGACAGCCAAAATAAGGTGATGCTCCTCGTGAAGGTACAAGTTCAAACAGAGAGTGCCCCGGCTGCAATTGGGCCCTATTCGCAAGCAATCCGTGCGAATGGATTTGTTTACGTTTCTGGTCAGATACCGATTGACCCACAGACTGGAGAGTTCGTTGCTGGTGGAGTCCGTGAACAGACTGAACAAGTTCTTAAGAACTTGTCCGCCGTACTAAGAGCTGCAGGTAGCGGACTGGAACAAGTCGTGAAAACCACCGTGTTCTTGGCCGATATGAAAGAATTCGCAGCAATGAACGAGGTCTATTCCAAGTTTTTCGCCGGTGAACCGCCGGCTCGCGCTACCGTCGCGGCGGCCGGACTGCCAAGAGACGCAAGAGTTGAAATAGAGGCAGTTGCGCTGACTCTGGAATAAATGAAAAGGACCGGTTCACGTTAATGAACCGATCCGTCGATGACTGATGGGTCAGAACTAAGCTGCTTTCGCGACCTTCCCGGCTTTAATGCAGCTCGTGCAAACCTTCATCCGCTTCGCTCCGCCTTGAGGTTGCTGGACTCGAATGGACTGAAGGTTTGGGTCAAATCTCCGTGGCGTACGATTGTTCGCATGTGAGACGTTATTGCCGAATTGTGGTCCTTTGCCGCAGACTTCGCAACGTTTGGCCATTTTTTTATTACCTCCAGGGAAATTAAGTGCTTTATGAATTATTACGGCCCCACAAAGACAGCGATCTGGCCGTGATCAGAATCAAGGTTTATAACAAACGCATTTCTGAGTCGTCAAGCAGGGGAATCTGGTTGCCCTCGCAGCTTCGACTTGTGGGAATTAATTAAAGGAGCAAGATAAAGTGCGCAAATTCGCAAAAGTTGTTGTTTTTCTTACGGGCTTAGCTTTGTTGGCGGTCGTTTTTAGCGGATGCAGTTCATCTGGGACTGAGGCGAGCGACACCACAGTCGCAGCGACTGTCAATGGTCATAGCATCCTCCTTAAAGAGGTAGAGCGGGGAGTTACTCAACAGACTGGCGGTAAGCAGTCGCAACTATCGTCTCTGGAGTTGGCCCAGGCTCGCCTGCAAGTTCTGAGCAATCTCGTTCAGCGCGAGGTTCTCTTTCAGAGGGCAGAACGCGAGAAGTTGTTACCGACTGAGGACGAGATCGACGGCGCTATCAATACTCAAAAACAACAGAGCGGCATGACGTCGGAAGACTTTGAAAAAAGCTTAAAGGAACAGAACTTGTCGCAGGAGACGTTGCGAGAAGAAGCGCGCAAGGATTTGGCGATAGCAAAGCTACAAGACAAGTACAACAGCAAGATCAGCATCAGTGACAAGGAAGTCGAAGACTTCTACAACAACAATCGTCAACAGTTTGTGAATGCTCGAGGCGTCGCGCTTGCGATGATTATGGTGGATCCCGCCGATAACGCTGCTCAGGGAATCGTCAATGATGCGAAGAATGATACGGAGGCCAAGCTGAAGATCGATAGCATCTATCAACAACTTCAGGGTAAGGCAGACTTCGCAACGGTGGCGCGAGCAAAGAGTGAGGACATTAACACCCTGGCACGAGGTGGTGACCTTGGTTTTGCGAGCGAAGAGGACCTGAAGAACAACGGTTTTCCTCCGGAGTTGGTGACTAGCTTCTTCGGTTCGATGCAAGTGGGAGACTATACACAACCGGTTCGCTTTAACAGCGGTAAATGGTACATCTTCAAACTAGCTGACAAGCGGCTGCAAACAGAGAACCTGACACTGGAGAGCCAGGGTGTGAGGCAGAAGATTACGCAGGGTCTGACGGACCAGCGCAAGCAGATCCTGAATGCTGCGCTGCTTGAAGTGGCAATCAATGAAGCTAAAATCATAAACAACCTTGCTGCTAATATGCTTAACAATCCGAGTAACCTTGGTCTACGTCCGGCAGCTCCAGGTTCGCAACCTGCAGCTACGCCAACTCAGCAGCCATTGCCCGCTACTACGAATTCGCCTGCGGCCAGCAAGCCTTCGGGCTCTCCCAAGTAAGTAGGGCCCAAACTTCTTTGCGGGTGTTGGAGGCTAACTCAGCTCCGCACCCGCTTAGTTTGTAGTGAATTAGGAAATGCAGCGGCTGGAAGCGCAGGCGTAATCGCTTGCAGGTAACCACCCGCATTAACTAAAAGAAGCAAAGTCACCAAAATGTTGTTCCGCTTATCAGATGTATTTAAGTCGTATGGAGTCCAGGATGTACTTCGCGGTGCGACTTTGCAGATAAACCCTGGAGAGCACGTTGGGCTTGTTGGCCGTAATGGCGCTGGCAAGAGCACAATCTTTCGGCTGGTGAGAGGTGAAGAGTCTGCTGATAGAGGCGAAGTAGTTAAGGCACGCGGTGTACGACTCGGACTATTAGATCAACATATACACTTCGATGCCGGTTCGACTGTTCATGAATCCGCGCTTGCGGCATTCGGACATCTGCAACATATCGAACACCAAATGCACGAGCTTGAGCATGTAATGTCGGAGCCTGATTCAGACCTTGAAAAAGTTCTTGAACGCTACAGTGATCTTCAGCATCAGTTCGAGCATGAAGGTGGTTTCGAATACACCGCCAAAGCTGAGGCAATTCTGCTCGGTCTCGGTTTCGACAAAGAAACATGGTCTATGGAGACTTCGAAGCTTTCGGGTGGACAACAAAATCGTCTCGGTCTCGCGCGTTTACTATTGGCTGCGCCAGACGTTTTGTTGCTGGACGAGCCTACGAATCATCTCGATGTTCGTGCCGTCGAGTGGTTGGAGGAGTTCCTGCAGTCGTATCAATCTGCTTACGTCATTGTCAGCCACGATCGCTATTTTCTGGATCAATCCTGTAGACGAATAATCGAACTTGAGAATGGAAAGGCAGCAAGCTACTCAGGTAACTACTCGTCATTTCTGATTGAACGCGAAGAGCGACGAGAAGCTCAGCAACGAGCTTATGACAATCAGCAACAACTAATCGCTAAAACACAAGAGTTCATTCGGCGAAACATCGCTGGACAGAAGACGAAGCAAGCCAAGTCACGCCGAAAGATGTTGGAGAAACTCGAGCGGGTAGATGCGGTGCGGCATGATCAATCGTCAGGGGACTTTCGTCTTCAAGCGATTGAGCGAACCGGTAATCATGTTCTGACTGTTACTGATCTGACCGTTGGGTATCCTGACAAATTGTTGGCTGGCACAATCTCATTCATCTTGCGACGTGGCGAATGTCTTGGAATCATCGGTCCGAATGGTTCAGGCAAGACTACATTTCTCCGTACCATACTGAACAAAGTGGCACCTTTATCTGGCGAAGTGAGATGGGGCACTAAGGTTCAAATCGGTTATTACGCGCAACAGCTCGATGACCTGGATGATCGGAACGAGATCATTATGGAACTTCGTCGCGTTGCTCCGGCGAGTGCGACGGCTGGTGAACTTCGATCATTTCTTGCGAAGTTTCTGTTTACTGGTGATGACGTTTACAAACATGTTCAAGATCTTTCGGGTGGTGAGAAGGGAAGGCTCGCACTGGCGAAGCTGATCTACTCGCGGGTCAACGTTCTTGTCCTTGACGAGCCAACCAACCACCTGGACATTCCATCACGTGAGGCTCTGGAAGAGGCATTGTCAGCATACGAAGGAACGATCATTACGATTAGTCATGATCGATATTTCCTTGATCGGGTGGCAACTCAGATCCTGGCATTAGACGGTGAAGGTAAAGCGGAACACTACGATGGTGACTACACTGAGTATCACGATTGGAAACTAGGTGGTTCGCAACGTGATTCGGCGAGTGGATCAGATCATCAAAACCTTGTGAGCCTGACACCAGAGAATGTTGCCGCGGAAACTTTTACTGCTGAAGTGCCACCGAAGAAGGTCGTTGTGGCTCCACAAAAGAAGGCCGGTGTGAAGGTCGTCAAGAAGAAGCGAGTCGAACTAAGAACTGCTGACATGGTTGAGGCCGACATTGCGAAAGCGGAGCAACTTCTCGCAAGAATCTCGGAGCAGATGGGAACTCCCGAAGTCGCCCGCGATGCCGAGAGACTCAAGACACTTAAGAATGAGTATCAACAGACTGAGACTCGACTGCGCGTTCTGTATGAGGAGTGGGATCGCGTGAATGAGCATGAGGAACCTGCAAACGTTTGAGCCCCGGTCTCCCCCTTGGTTTGGTGGTCAACTGAGCAGACGATACAAATGAGCCTATGACGAACCTCATCATAGAAAATGTTGAATCGAATGCAGTCGGGGACACCGATGTGTCTAGATATCGTCAAGATGAGCGAAGATGAGAATGCAACCTTCCTTCTGGACCCTTGCTTGACACTACTACAAGCGCTTTGCTAAGTTCGGCCGTCGTTTTTAGCGAGCAATTTAGCTCTCTTAAGAATCATTTAGGCGCGTAGCTCAGGGGTAGAGCACTACCTTGACACGGTAGGGGTCTGGGGTTCAAATCCCCACGCGCCTACCAATGCTTTCAATAACTTAGCTTTCCGATACACCTTTTCCGCCGCTCCAAAACGCTCCATTCAAGTCTGAAGAAGCTCCTAG
>DATEXA010000372.1:0-3531 GCA_035257465.1 Pyrinomonadaceae bacterium
TTTTTGTCGATGAGGATGTCTTTGTTATGACCGCCGACGTTCAGAGATGCCTCATAGAACGTTAGCCCGTGCTCGACTTCTTTGGCGAAACCTTTGATGGTCGCGCCTTCGCTTTCTCGCGCGACTGTTTTCTCAACAGCCGCTGGCAATTGTTCTCTAGTTATCTTTCGCTCCTGTGCGTTTGTTGCTGAAAGTGAAATCAAACAGGCACTGGCTGCGAGTGCAAACCTAAGTTTGGAAGTCATGGATATGTCCTTTTCTGTGACTAGAGCGTTGGTCAGGGTGTTTACTGAAAACGAAATAGTAGTATTACTCAAACAATTGGTTGCGCCGGCGACGGTTGTCTTCTAAATATTGCGTACACTGTAGGCGTAACAATGAGTGACAGTGCCAGCGCCATCGTCAGTCCTCCGATTACGGCAATAGCCAAAGGCTGCAACAGTCCTGATCCGGCTCCTATTGCCAAGGCTAGAGGCAACATTCCCAGCATTGCTGCCAGTGATGTCATCAACACAGGTCGAAAGCGTCGTCGTCCGGACCGTAGGAGCGCATCTCTAAGAGAATCGCCGGCCGCCAGGTGATCTTCGACGGCATCGAGCATCAGAATGCCGTTCTTTGCGACGATACCCACGATCATGATCATCCCCATCAGTGAAACTACGTTGAGCGTCGATCCGGTAATGAAGAGCGCCAACAGAACACCACTGAGTGCCAGCACTGCGCCGGTCACAATTGCAATGGGGTGCGCATAGGAACGAAATTCGATCAACAGAGTGATGAAGACCAGTACGACAGCCAACACAAGCGCGGTAGCGAGTTCACGGAAACTTGATTGTTGCTCCTGATAGAGTCCGCCGTATTCGACTGTCATCCCGGGTGGTAGCTTCACATCCTTCACGAGTTGATTTTGAATTCGACTAATCGCCGTACCAAGGTCGCTTCCTTCAAGACGCCCGGTCACCGCTACCATCTGACGTAGGTTTTCGCGACTGATTTCAGCCTGACCCTTGTCGTACTGGATGTCAGCAACTTGATCCAGGCGAAATAGTTGACCAGATGAGGAACGGACTTGAATGGAACGTACCTTGTCCAGAGATGTTCGGACGTCAGCCGGAAAGATTACGCGCACTTTAATCAAACGATCTTGCTGCAGAATTGAAGACGCTGCGTCGCCTGACATAGCAGTTGTAATCGTCGTTGCAATGTCGTTGGCGGTTACTCCAAATTGTGAAGCACGGGCCGCGTCGATATTAAAAGTAACTGCCGGTCCACTTATCACTACGCCGTTGAACGTATCGACCACGCCGGGAACTTTCTTAATCGTTGACTCGATTTCGTCTGCTTTTGCTTGCAGCGCGGCGGCATCTTCGCTAAAGAGTTTGACCTCGATCGGTTCTGGATTGCCCTGCAAATCTCCAATGACATCGGGAAGGATGCCGACAAATTCAATCTGTAACGACGGCTCGGATTCAGCAAGTTGCTCGCGTAAATCAGCCGTCACATCCTCGGTGCTTCGTTTATGTCCAGGTTTAAGTTTGACTGCGAAGTCACCCCTGTTTGGTTCTGTAACAAACAGTCCCATCTCGAGCCCGGTGCGTCGAGAGTAGCTTTCGATCTCGGGTGTTTTCAGCAGCTTCTCTTCAACGTGCTGAAGCATCCGGTCCGTCTCAGCGAGTGAGGAGCCAGGGGGAGCTTTATAGTCGAGCACAAAAGCACTCTCATCGAATTCAGGCAGGAACTCTGATCCAAGAACCCGGTACAACAAGAAAGAGCCGCCCAGCACAACAAGAATGGTGACAATCACAATCCAACGATTATCAAGCGCGGCACCCAGAATCGATTCGTAGCGTCGAATGATCGCTCCAAGAAATCGTCCTTGAGTCTTTTCATCTTCAATGGTTCCCTCCGGATCGTTGGTTGGATCTGCGCGGACTAGCCGCTCTGCAAGAACCGGCGTAAACGCCAGAGCAAGGACCAGCGACGTCAACAAGGCGACTGACATGGTTATCGCAAGCGAACGAAAGAACACGCCGGTCACACCCGTTAACAACGTCAACGGGAGAAACACGACAACAGGTGTAATCGTCGAACCGATAATCGGGACCGTGATTTCTGAAACAGCGCTATCTACAGCTTCGCGACGCGATTGGCCGCGTGACATGTGAGTGTAAATATTTTCAACAACGACGATAGCATCATCGATCACCAATCCAATTGCCGCGGCCACTCCACCAAGAGTCATTAGATCGAAACTGAGCCGCGCCAGGTACATCGCGAGGAAAGTGACGAGGACCGTAACAGGAATCACCAGAATCGCAACGAAAGTAGTTCCCCAGTTGCGCAGAAACGCGTAAAGGATCACAACCGAAAGCAGCAAACCAATAATGATCGAGTCCCGAACCGACTTAATGGACTCGCGCACGAGCAAAGACTGATCGTAATAGGCCGCGACGCGGACGTCCTTGGGAATCTGTCCGCCCATCGCATTCAATGTGGCTTTCACACCATCGACAACGGCAACAGTGTTCGCGTCAGGTTGCCGGTTGATGTTTACGAGTGCAGCAGGATGTCCGTCAGCCGTAACAATCGTGTACTGCGGTTCGACGCCCGCTGCAACAGTTGCAACGTCTGACACCTTAACCGGTGCAGTGTTCACCGTTGCGACGACAATGTTATTGAGTTCGTTAGGTCGTTTAGCCTGGCCGCTTATCAAAGCCAACTCGAGTTGGTGATTCTCTTCGATCAAACCGGGCGAGACGATGATGTTCGAGTTACGAATTCCTTCAACTACTTGTTGGGCCGAAACATTGTGGGCCGTCAGCTTCTCGGGATCGATCGTGACGTGAAACTCTCTCGTCTTGCCGCCGGCGACGCCAACAATCGCGACACCGGGTAAGCGCGCCAGCTGCGGCCTGACAACATAGGTTGCGAGGTCCATCAAGGTCGCCTGGTCACGTTTGTCCGACGTCAGGCTGTAGCCTACAACCGGAAACACTGCAAATGTCAGACGCTCGATGTTTCGAATCTCGGCCGTTGGTGGAAGCGTGGATAAGAGCTGTGACATTCGTGCCTGGACCAATTGCAGCTCCTGGATAATGTTGCCGTTCCAATCAAAGTACAGGTTGATTTCAACGGAGCCGCGCGCGGTTTTCGATTTGATTCGCGCAATGCCGGGAATGCCGTTCATCGCTTCCTCAATCGGACGCGTAACGGAAACGAGCGTTTGCGAAGCTGGGGCTTCGCCGTTATCGACAATGATTACAATCCTGGGAAAGTCAGTTTGTGGGAAGACTGCGATGGGAAGCTGCCATGCGGCATACAGGCCGGCCGCACAAAGCAGCGCGACGATCACAACGATTGCACGCGACTGACGGGAAACTATTTGAGCAACTCTCATTGCTTGTTAACGCCTCACATCAGGCGGCGAGGCCGATCTAAAAAGTGTGATCACTTCTCTGAATTTTTCTTCTCCTCACCGTCGGCTTTCTTCTCGTCGCCTTCCTCTTTCTTCTCTTCGTCGGCAGCGATTTC
>DATEXA010000373.1:0-2549 GCA_035257465.1 Pyrinomonadaceae bacterium
GCCGGTGAGTTGAAGCTGCGATTGCGTTCTGCGATCGAAGATGCGCGACAGCACAAACGAACGAGTGACGAAGAGAAGTATCTGACCAAAGCGGTGGAGGAACTCGAAGAGGCGCGCATCGGCACGATCCACGCTTTTTGCGGAGACCTCTTGCGTGAACATCCAGTTGAAGCCGGTATCGATCCTCTCTTCGAAGTAGCCCCCGACGACTTAACGTTTCCCCTATTCAACTTTGCCTTTGAGCGCTGGTTTGAGCAGCAGTTGGGCAACCCGGACGAAGGTGTAAGAAGGATTCTGCGAAGACTGCCGCGCAGAGAGTTTGGTGGTAAGCGTACTGCGACTCTTTCGAAGCGACCAAAAGAGAGTGGTCCAAAGCCGATGTTGCGACGCGCGGTGTTGGAGCTTTTGAAGGAGCGTGATTTCACAGCCAAGTGGAAGGCCTCTGAAGGATTCGAACGCGACGTCGAAATCGATGTCATTGTGAACGAGATTCAGGATCTTGGTGAGTGGTCCGATGCCGGTGTTCCGAAGGAATACCTCACAAGATCACTAGCGTACCTGAAGCACTTTGCCGCTGAACTGATGCGACCTGAGTCACTGGGGAACCCGCGTGATTACGATGGCATCGAGGCGCGTCTGTTTGGTCTCCTCAGCGGATGGGGAAGGTTGAAAGATTGGAAGGCCTATTTCGCCAGAGACTCATTTCCAGCAGACGAGCTGAGGGAGCGTCGCGATGCGTTGAAAGTTCGGGTCGAGGAGTTCATCAAAAAAGCGGGCGCCGACCTCGCGCCAAAACTGCGTGAAGAACTCTGGCCGGTGATTGAAGACTTCGAACGTTTGAAAGAACGTATTGGCTATCTCGACTTCCTGGATTTACTCGTTCGCGCTCGCAATCTCATTCGCGACAACCTCGATGTACGAGTCGCCTTGCAGCGACGATTCACGCACATCTTTGTCGATGAGTTTCAGGACACTGATCCACTACAGTCGGAGATTCTGATGTTGTTGGCTGCGGATGATCCGGAGCAGCGTGATTGGCGACAAGTGAGGCCGGTGCCTGGGAAGCTTTTCGTTGTCGGTGATCCAAAACAGTCGATCTATCGGTTTCGTAGAGCTGACGTCGCGCTTTATCAACAGGTGAAGCACCAGGTTGTCGCATCAGGTGGCGCGGTCGTCGACCTTAACGTAAGTTTTCGTTCAGTGCCGGAGATTCAGCAGTTGGTCAACAATGCGTTTGAACCGGTGATGAGTGGACAATCACTAACGCAAGCTCATTATGTTCCACTCGCACCTTCCCGAACTGCAGTTAATACACAACCTGCGATCATTGCTTTGCCAGTCTCACAGCCGTATGCAGACTACGGGAAGGTTGTGAAATGGAAAGTTGATGAGTCGCTTCCAAACGATGTTGCTTCTTTTGTGAATTGGTTGGTTAACGAGAGTAAGTGGACAGTTACTGAACGCGGTAAGTCCGACGAGCGAGTGCCTTTGCAAGCGCGACATGTGTGTCTGCTGTTTCGACGCTTTCGCCACTATGCAACGGACGTCACTCGAGGTTATGTCGAGGCATTGGAGAACTATCAGATACCGCACTTGTTGGTCGGAGGAAGTTCATTTCATTCGCGAGAAGAAGTCGAAACAATTCGCAATGCTCTGACTGCGATTGAATGGCCGGGAGATGACCTCGCGATCTTTGCAACGTTGCGCGGTCCGCTCTTCGCTTTCACGGACGGGACGCTACTTTCATATCGCATTTTGTGTAAGACCTTTCATCTGTTCAAACAGCCGCCTGACGATCTGCCTGAAACATTAAGCGAAGTTAAAGATGCACTGGCGATTTTGCGTGAGCTTCATCGCAAACGAAATCGTCGTCCGATTGCTGAGACCATTCAGACATTGTTAGCCCAGACTCGTGCACATGCGGGATTTGCGAATTGGTCGACCGGTGAGCAGGCGCTCGCGAATATCATGCGACTGACTGATATGGCCCGTCGTGCGGAGCGTAACGGTTTGATCTCATTTCGTGCTTTTGTTGATTGGCTTGATGACGAAGCCGAGAGTGGGGAAGTCGGAGATGCGCCGATTATGGAAGAAGGTGTCGACGGCGTACGCATCATGACGGTGCACAAAGCAAAGGGGCTCGAGTTTCCTGTGGTGATCTTGTGCGACCTGACTGCAAAAGGTTCACGCGACGAACCTTCCAAGTGGATCGATCAAGCAGCGGGATTGAGTGCGATGAGCCTTGCAGGGTGCACGCCAATAGAGGTCCAGGAACATGCTGATGAGGAGATTGCCATCGAGAAGGAAGAAGCGGCCCGCGTACTTTATGTCGCAGCAACACGCGCTCGCGATCTGCTGGTAGTTTGTGCGGTGGGTGATCAACCAACTGAAGACTGGTTGGCGACATTGAATCCGGTCTTGTACCCGCCGGAAGTGAGTAGCTTCAATCCAGAGACAAAACAAGCTAGTGGATGCCCACTGTTTTCTGATGACACGGTAGTTGGCCGACCGCAATCCGCGTTTCGTCCAATTGGGTCAGTGAGTCCAGG
>DATEXA010000374.1:0-3028 GCA_035257465.1 Pyrinomonadaceae bacterium
CGTCCAACCATAGCTACGGCCGCCCTGTGCGCTTTTTGGAAAATTTTCGTGAATGTTGTAATTGTTATCATCGAGTCTGACTGCCACTCCCAGTCCTTGTTCAAGGGCTTGTTGGTTTGGCACTTTCCCTGCGCTCGGAGCAAGAGACTCCATCTCCGGGGCAAGGATTTTGTGAATGAATTCATAAAATGTATTTTTGCCCGAGTCAGAAGCGTTCGTAAGGTCAAAGTTGTGTGCGAAGCTGGGCAGCTTAGCCAGCGTAAAGTCATCTGCAGGGACTGATGCGATTAGGACAGCAGTGAAGAGTATTACTGAAATCAAAGCTTTATGATTCATAAGCCAGAAGGGTTTCTTGTTTTCAAACATAATTAACAAAGAAGGTTAAGAGTTTCTCCTCTGACCTTCTAGATCTACGAAGCTTGCTGGCAGGAGGCTGCGAAAGCTCTGCCCTCGCAACGGGGTACCAGTTCTGAGCAAGGTATGTGTTAATGGGAAGGGTATCGGCGAAATAATAATAAGCGACAAAACTGAATTTGTTACATTGGTTGGGTGGTTCGATTGACCAAACCGCCGTCAACATGCCGCGTTCGAGCACAATGTTTTGCTGCATTCCGCCCGCTTGGTTGTATGGCAGACAGTCGAAACTAGGCAGCATGCCCGCGAGTTTATCAACCGAGATCAGAAGGTGTAAACTCAAAATTTGGGCCAAGAAGGCGATGCCGTTGCTAGCGGCTCTACAAATTGGTCCAAGCTCAATGCTGTAGGCGATGGAATACAACGATATGCTATCTGGAGTCGCAACGAGAATTAACACCGCCCGACGTTGGATCTTGAATTCGTGGAGCGACGTGGCGCAGCCTTTGCCAACAAGCTCTTTAGACAAGTGACACGATGTCAATTCAACGGTTTCAGGGGGATGTTGCGATAAAGCACAGCGCTCCGAATCAGATGGATTCAAGGTCAGAAGTCCGACCCGATTCTATCATTTTAGGTCGCTAATTGGATGAACTTCCCAAGCTTTTGTTGGACGAATATCCACTGGTTTCTTTGGACCTACATTGTTTGGGTTGCGGTGTTCCCCATCCCATAGAAGCGAGCCTGTGATTTGTATTGGGACGGGTGTAACGAACGCGCCTTTTTTGTTTGCGTTGTCGGCAATCAACTGCCTCAGCTTCCGTCGCAAATCCATAAACGGCCGTTGAGTTGGTTTTGCTGGTGGAAGCCCGGATACCTCACTATTCATGAACACGGTCGTCGAAGTTAGCTCAGACGTATCTCCGAGAACAAGGTGAAAATCATTGTCCGCTTGATGTCCAACCCAGTAGAGCCATGCCTTGACAGTCACGTTTCGCGTTTCCAGGTCGATCCGCGGTTCATGATTCTGCTGATTCTTATCCTTTCTTACCAATTCATGATGCATTTGGTTCATTTGCATGTCGGTCGGTAGACTCCCCATAAGCGTATCCACCTGCGTCAGTTTCTCAGTCTTTCTGGTGGCATAAGAGGTTTTCGCCTCAGGGCGAAATGCTCCGTTAAATACATCCGATTGCGTGACTGGGCCCGCACGCGCTGCTAGAACCGCGCGTCCGCGAGGACTGACCCCATGGAATGTTACTTCACGTTCTTCTGAGCCATCCGAAACTTCTCCGATTTCACCTCGATCCGCCCACGCAACAAACTCCCTCCATCGGTCTGGTTGCGGAATACCGGTGATCTGCTGCTTCTTTTCAATTTTACGACCGGTGATCTGCTGCTCTTTTTCAATTTTACGACCGGTGATCCGCTGCTCTTTTTCAATTCTACGAGTGGCACAATCCGTAAGCCCAAGCGCGAGCAACGTCAGACCCGCAATGAAGACAACTGAACGGAAGCTCGTCATTAATACTCGACGGAGAGGCTTCATAGGCAATTCGAGTTGACAATAATAGACTGTTCTTGCCAAGATCAATCGCCTTAACCTCTAAGGGACGCGATGACCCAATAAGTGAAGAAGACCTGATCAAACAAACGTACGAAGAGTTTATTAAGAACCTGTTCAGGAATCTCTACGACGTCGAATAGCTCGACCGAAGGGAAAGCGGCAGAGCAAGTCTTTCAAAACGCGGTTAAAACCGCCCGGAAGGCGCGAGATCGTGCTTTAGCGATCTTGCCTAAATGAAAATCTTCTTCGTTCACTGGATTGGCCACGCTGATCTTGACCAAAATTATTATGTGCAGTGGAAGACTGATGTCTCCGCTCAACTCAGATCTTGCGGTCTGAGTCTGTGAATTCGTCTCTCACTCAGCGGCTAGTTGGTCCAACATTTGGCAAGATAAAGCGCCGTTTCCATTGATGTTGAACCGATCGAAGTACGCGATTCTCGCACAATACGCACACGCGGGTATCGATCACCACGGCAACCACCCAGTCAGACGCGACGGACAAAGACTCCTGTGGCTTTTGCGTGAGCGTTTAGATCAGAGTCAAGTCGCGTGGCGAGTGCAGTGTAGCAACCACGAATCTGCTGGTAGAGTTTTCACTCATCAATACAGGTAAAGGTTGGACCCATTAGGATCCAGGTCTTGATAGACCCTTGACCCGCCCGATGGCGTGGTGTCAGTGGACCCATAAGTGGCGCGCAGATTAGTCCGGATGCTGGCAAGCTTGAAATAGCCACTAAAGGTAAACTGGTCCGGTGTATCAAAGGGAATAATCGAGAATTCTTCGGCATGGTCGATGTTGTTTGACGCACAGGTGTAGAGATATTTGTGCCCCTGGCCCGTTACGAGCATGTTGCTGGCGTGGAGAAAGCTTCCGTAAGCCTCACTGGTAACCGACCTTCCGGTTCCAAGGTCGTTGAAGCGCCATAGATCCGAATTATCATTATTGTCGAGAAGGGGATGATGGATAACCTCGAAGCGCAGCGGATTGGGGATACCCGCCGGGATCCCCTCGGCATTGCTGGCATGCAGGCATTCGCTGGTGTCGTCCTTGAGAATGTAGGACGCGCTGGTGCCAGTCAGCCCGGAACAGAGATAACCGGCCGAT
>DATEXA010000375.1:0-10699 GCA_035257465.1 Pyrinomonadaceae bacterium
ACTTTCCCACGTGCAGCATCGATGCCTGCTGCCATTGCCGCTGTCTGTCCATAGTTTCTTCGTAGCGCCACAACTCGAACTCGCGAATCCATTTCAGCGATCTCGCTGAGTATCCGCAGGCTACCATCGGTCGACCCATCATCAACGTATACGATCTCCGCAGATCGTCCGAGAGCCTTCAAGGCCTCATCCAACTTCGCATGCAGCGGACGTAAATTTGGTTCCTCGTTGAATACCGGAAGAAAAACGGAAACCTCTGGCACATCCGCGCTCGCTGCCGCTGTCCGTTCTACTGCTTCTTGTTCGTCGTAGAGTTTCATGTATCGCAGCTAATTGATCCTTCGGGCAACGCAGATCGCCGAAACGCCCAGCGGCAAGTTAAGGTACCGCAGCCAGAAACTTTCGGCGCCGAGAATCATGCCCAGGGGCTTATTCAAAAAACCGACCGTCAAGTTGTTTTCCGACTCAGGTCTGAACCCGGTTATTCGCATCAGCACACGCCCAAACAGCGTCGGCAGGAAGAACGTGATATTTGCAAATGTCGCGCGGTCAATTTCGAATCCGGCGTTTCTTACTGTCTCCTTCAACTGCTTCATGGTGTAACGGCGACGATGATTACTAACGTCGTCCTGAACGCCCCAGAGAAACATGAAGGCCGGCACGAACAAAAGCGCCCGTCCACCTGGTTTCAAGACCCGCCTCATCTCACGCAGGCCCGCGAGATCATCATCGAGGTGCTCAACGACATCCAGACCCGTTACCAGATCAAACGATTGGTCCGGGTAAGGTAGCTTCTCAGCTTCTCCTAAGCGAACACTTTGCAGACCGCGTTGTTTACAAAATGACAGAGCCTCTGTTGAGACATCCACACCTTCAGCATCACCAAAGTTCGCGAGCATTTCGAGGTTCGCACCGGTTCCACAGCCAACATCCAAAATTCGCGGACGGCCAGTGAATCCTTTGCAGATTCGCTCGATGAATCCCGAAATGATTTGACGTCGCCCTGCAAACCACCAGTGCGTACCTTCGATCTCGTACATGATCGAATAGGTATGCTGTTGCATCTGTTGCGGAAGTGATGAATCAACGACGTTTGAAGTACTTGCCATGTCTTGGGTGAGACGGTGCTCAGAACCTACTGAAATTGTCCTAAATCACGCGTCAAGGTGTCACTTCTAATCTGAGAGTGCTATGGCCGGGACTAACATATAGCGCTCAAATTCGTAATAAATCGAGGCGAGGTCAAGGTGCGCCTCGGCACGGTGAGGTTACCCCAAACCCATATTATCCTTATTTCGAGTCCCGGAACCACTGAATAAATCGGCGCACTCCTTCTTCAATCTGAGTCTGCGGGTTGTAACCCAACAAACGCCGCGCCTTCTCGATATCGGCGAAGGTTTGAGGGACGTCTCCGGGCTGGGGTAGCTGTCGATCAATGATGGCGTGTGAGTCGAGTTCCTTCTCCAGCAGTGATATTAACTCCCGCAGCTCGACTGTTCGCGATTCGCCAAGATTGATGACCTCGTAGTCGCTCTTGTCGTAGTCAATGGCAGCCACGACTCCGGCAATGATGTCGTCGACGTAGGTGTAGTCTCGACGAGCGGTTCCGTCCCCAAACACTGGGATTGGCTGACCAGCACTGATCAATTTTGCGAATTTGTGAATGGCGAGATCTGGTCTTTGTCTCGGGCCGTAGACCGTAAAGAAGCGCAGGCAAACACACCGGATACCGTAGAGATGCGAATACGTATGGCAGAGAAGCTCACCCGCTCCTTTCGTCGCCGCATAAGGTGAGATCGGTTGGCGGATTGGATCGTCTTCACTGAACGGAACTTTAGCGTTGATTCCGTAAACAGATGACGACGAGCCAAACACAAATTGTCGGATATTATTTTCTCGGGCGAGTTCCAGGAGATTCAACGTGCCGTTGATATTTGTCTCGACATACAGTTCAGGCTGAGATAACGAC
This sequence comes from Pyrinomonadaceae bacterium, assembly GCA_035257465.1. GTDB lineage: Bacteria > Acidobacteriota > Blastocatellia > Pyrinomonadales > Pyrinomonadaceae > PSRF01. The sequence goes on from DATEXA010000375.1 coordinate 1,970, forward strand.
GGCCGCACGCCTGCTCGTGCCGCAAGATGTACGATGCAATCGAAAGGCTGGTCGGCAAAAACTGTTTCGAGCGAGGCTCGATCACGAATGTCAGCTTCGACCAAACGATAACGAGGTTCAGCAAGATGTGCTCCGATGTTGGCCCGCTTGATGTGCGGATCGTAGAAGTCATGGAAATCGTCAACAACCGTGATGTGCCCTGCCCCACGCGCCAACAAATGGTCAACAAGATGCGAACCAATGAACCCGGCACCGCCGGTTACAAGAAAGGTTTTTTTCATAGTTACTTGATGACTGCACAAAAAGTCGAAATCCCACCAACGGCAGTTGGTGGGGTTTGACTCTTATTCAAAGCCGTATGAATTGAACCTTAGTACTTCATGCTTTGTTCTTAAGCGAACAAAGCACAAAAAACAAAGCTCAACGCTCACTTCTGCGCATACACCCACAGGTGCCAGCCCCAGCGCGACGCCAAACGTGATTCGATCGATCGCGGCAAAACCATTCCCAGAACCGGCATCCATTTCTTATTAAGGAAGTAGGTGCGCAGTTCTACTTTAGAAAAACCCTTGAACAACTCCTTCGCTTCAGCCCGCGAATACACTCTCGCGAGAGGGTTACCTGCTCCGTCTGTATTCTGACTAAGGAACTCATCCGAACTCAGAAAGTCCCGGTCATTCTTCAATCGTCGGGCGTGTTCACGTAAAGCATCTTCAGTCTCACCGGTTAGCAGATGCACAAGCTTCACGCCACCCTGCATTCGAAGCAGGTGAACGCCGGCGCGTCTGAGCATCGAGATGTTGACACGATAGTTGTAAGAATCACGGTGATAAAGCATGACAACCGCACGTCCGCCCGGCTTCAAGATCCGGTGCACTTCCCTTATAGCTCCCGCAGTATCAGGCGTGTGATGCAATACGCCGTGAGAGTAAACAAGATCAAATGATTCGTTTGGAAAGTCGAGCTGCTCAGCGTCGGCGGTGCGAAAAGTGCCCGGCAAGTCAAATAGCTCAAACCGTTTCTGTGCAAGTTCGACGGCAGCTTCAGTTAGATCGACACCAGTGTAAATCGCTCCGGCTTTGGCAAACTGTGCCCCGTCGGTTCCCAGTCCGCAGCCGATTTCGAGTACTCGCAACCCCTTCGATTCTACAAAGCCTGCTGCGGTTGGAATGTGCCACTCTTTTGTGTAGCGATGATCCTCAACGAGTTCGTAGAAACGTCGCGAGCCGGGCGGTGCATCGGCAAACTTTGTCCCGCACGGATTCTCTTGCCAGAACGCACGAACGCGTTCTTTGAGTTTTGCATTCGCTTCAGCCATTTTAAATTGGGCAGGATAGCGGATCTTCGGACGATTGCCGACTAACGACGGATCATCCACAAATTACGCAGACCACACAGATGGTTCTTTGCCCGCGAAGAACCCTTGCAGTGGCAACTGCGCTATGCAATCTGTGGATGACTTTCCTCTGTTCGCTTGCAACATCACATCTTCATATGGCGAAATAGAAACACAATGACAAATCTTCTTTCTATTAGACCAACTATCATCCTGGTCGTGCTCGTGTTCTCTACCAATGCGTGCGCACAATTGTCGAACTCCAAACCCTTGCCTCCAGTACTGATAACAAATGCGCCACTAGCACATTACGACATTAAGCCTTCCGATTTGCCACAACCAAAGATCGAGGATGATGTTAACAACGCGCCAAGCGTGATCGCACAGCCTGCCAACGCAACGTTGAACGTGCCAAAGGGTTTTGAAGTCACCACCTTTGCGGAAGGTGGATTTACTCGGCCACGCTGGATGGCGCTAGCCCCGAATGGCGACGTTTTTCTCGCCGACTCGGAGGGCAGTCAAGTATTTGTCTTGCGCGATGCCAACAAAGACGGTGTTGCCGAGCAGCGCTTCATATTTGTCGATGGGCTGAAACAGCCTTTCGGAATAGCTTTCTGGAAAGATTACGTTTACATCGGAAACACCGACGCTGTTGTTCGCTACAAGTATACAGAGGGGCAAACAAAAGCCGCCGGTGAAGCGGAGAAAATCGCCGACCTGCCGGGACGTGGTTACCGAGAACACTGGACGCGCAACATTCTATTTAGTCCTGACGGCAAGAAGATGTATGTCACAGTTGGTTCTGAGTCCAACGCCAGCGTGGAAGGGGATCCAATGCGCGCCTCAATCACTGAATTCAATCCCGATGGATCCGGCAAACGAATCCATGCCTCCGGCACGCGCAATCCGATCGGTCTCGCCTGGTTACCTGGAACAAATCGGATGTGGGCGGCAGTGCAAGAGCGAGATCGTCTCGGCGATGATCTGGTGCCGGACTTTGTGACGGAAATCAAGGATGGAGGCTTCTATGGTTGGCCTTACGGTTACCTTGGCGTTGAAGATCCTCGTCTTAAAGGGCAGCGTCCCGATCTAGTCAAGAACACTATTACACCCGACGTTCTGATCCAGGCACACTCGGCGATCCTTGGAATGGTTTTCTATGAAGGGAATTCGTTCCCGTCAGAATATCGTGGGGACGCATTCGTTGCCCTGCACGGCTCGTGGAACCGAACTCAACGTACTGGTTACAAGATCATTCGCATTCGCTTTAAGAACGGAAAACCTGTCGGTGGTTACGACGACTTCCTGACTGGTTGGATGTTGAATCCTGATAGCCGTGACGTTTGGGGAAGGCCGGTCGGGTTGTTGGTCTTACCGGATGGATCGATGCTGATCACTGACGACGGCGCGAACAAGATCTGGCGCGTGAGCTACAAAAAGTGAAAGAGTGCTGGTTTTCACTCCGTTAGGAGTGAGATGTTTATAGCGCAGAGAAGACCATAACTCTGCGCCTTCGCGAAGTTCATTGTTAGAGACTCAAGCTATAAACACGTCACTCCTAGCGGAGTGAATGAGAAAGCCCGCCACGATAAGAAAGGTGCACTCACAAATCCACAAGACCCTTGTTCTTTGCACCATTCTGCTTATTATCTTAGTTCACGTAACCAGGGTTACAGCTCAACTTCCAACCAGAGTAGTTCACATTAGCGGCACCATCGTTGATACAAACGGCTCGTCTATCCAGAGCGCACGTATCTCCCTAAAACAAAACGAACGCACATTGGAAACAACTAGTTCCGATCAGCAAGGGCACTTTGAACTCATCTCCACTGAAGCCAGGAATCTTTCGATCGACATCGAATGCCCAGGCTTCGACGACGTCACGTTACATCTGGAACAAACAACTGCGTTTCCCTTGCGTATCGTGCTCACGCCGCACGCTGTCTCAGCCGAGGTGACGATCACCGCAACACGAACGGCAACTCGCCTAAGTGAAACTGCAGCCAGTGTGGTTGTCATCGATTCCCAGGACTTGAAAACTACTGCAGCACTAACTCTGGACGACACTCTTCGTCAGGTCGCAGGCTTTAGCTTGTTTCGACGCAGTGGCAGCCGAACCGCCAATCCGACGTCGCAGGGAGTTTCGCTTCGCGCAACGGGCGCAAGTGGGGCCAGCCGAGCATTAGTACTCGCTGACGATGTTCCACTGAACGATCCTTTTGGTGGCTGGGTCTATTGGGATCGCGTCCCAAGAGAATCGATCGATCAAGTTGAAGTTTTGCTGGGCGGCGCATCACATCTTTACGGCAACGCTGCATTGGGTGGCGTGATTGATGTACAAACAAAATCGCCTCACACGAACGCACTTAAGTTGTCTGCGAGTTACGGAAACGAGACAACACCAAACGCGTCGTTGTTTGCATCCACGACCACACACGGCTGGTCAGGCAGCATCGCAGCGGAGACTTTCCAAACAGACGGCTACGTGCTGGTGCCCGAGAATGAACGTGGGACGGTAGATACGGCAGCCGGATCCCGCAACTCTGTAATCAATCTTAAAGTCGAAAAGAAAATCGCCGACGAATCGAGGCTCTTTGGCAGTGCTTCGTTCTTTGGGGAATCGCGGGAGAACGGAACGCCATTACAAACAAATCGCACCCACCTGCGTCAGTTTGTCTTTGGCGGCTCGTGGGATTCGACGACGGCTGGCTTTTTTAGCGGACGAGTCTACGGCGGCACTCAAGTCTACGACCAAAACTTTTCGGCCATCAGTACGGATCGCAACTCAGAAACGCTGACGCGTGTTCAGCGTGTGCCCGCGCAGGTCTTTGGTGAGATGACTCAGTGGTCGAGATCTGTTGGGCGGAGGCAAACATTCGTCGCTGGTTTTGAAGCACGCGAAGTGCGAGGTGCCAGTGATGAGATTGCTTACGTAAATGGTCGGGCAACTTCTTTCATTGGTGCGGGAGGTCGCGAGCGAGATGCAGGTGTCTACTTCGAAGATCTAATCCGCCTTGGTTCTAATCTGTTTCTGAACCTGGGAGCACGCGAAGACCATTGGCGAAACTTCGCAGCATCTTCGGCGAGTCGTCCAATCACCGCTCCGAACCCAACAGCAGTCACGGTTTTTCCGGATCGAACTGAGAACGCTTTTAGTCCTCATGGTTCCATTGTTTACCGTTTCAATGATCACGTTTCGCTGCTGGCATCGATGTCGCGCGCCTTTCGGGCGCCAACGCTGAACGAACTCTATCGCTCGTTTCGCGTGGGAAATGTACTCACGCTGGCAAATGAGAACTTACGTGCTGAGCGATTGACCGGAGGGGAAGCTGGCGTTCGTGCTACTACTAAACAGGAAAAAGTGACACTCCGTGGCAGCTTCTTCTGGAACGACATCACGCGTCCGGTCGCAAATGTGACCCTGGCCACGACACCTGTTTTGATAACTCGACAACGGCAGAATCTTGGAAGAACTCGTTCCAAAGGTTTGGAGTTACAAGCGGATGCCAAGCTACAGCGACACTGGAACGTATCCGGTTCATATCTTTTTGCCGACGCCACTGTCGTGGAGTTTCCGGCGAACAGATCGCTCGAGGGTCTCAAGCTTCCGCAGGTACCAAGTCATCAGTTCACGTTTCAGACGAGCTATACGAACCCATCGATTATGACTGCGGGTTTACAAGGGCGAGCGTCAAGTTCTCAGTTTGATGACGATCAAAACGTGTTTCGACTTGATCCGTACTTCACACTGGACGCCTTTGTTTCTCGTCAGATCAATGAACGATTTGAAGTCTTCGGGGCGATTGAGAATGTCTTCAACCAGCAATACGAAGTCGGTAAGACGCCAGTCACAACATTGGGTCCACCGATTCTTGTGCGCGCCGGCTTTCGTATGAGGCTTGGTAATGCCCGATAGCCTAAGCCTCTGGAACTCAAAACCTAAGGAGTCATCATGAATCTTCGAGTATTGTTAACAACGTTTGGCGTCATCTTTCTCGCCGAGATGGGAGACAAGACTCAGCTGGCGGCGATGACTATGGCCGCACAAACGAAAAAGCCATGGGCAGTATTTGTCGGTGCGAGCCTGGCACTCGCCGTTGTCTCGGGATTGGGTGTAGTTGTCGGTAGTGTTATCGGAGACTATGTCCCACTCCTTTGGGTGAAACGTGCCGCGGCGGTGGCATTCATTGCAATCGGCGCTCTAATGCTCGCAGGAAAGTTTTGAATTATGGTCTTGGGTCTTAGGTCTTAGGTCTTTGTGACTTGGAGGCTAAAACTTTGACAGTCAACTACAAGAGGTCGGGAGCGCGTGTAGGTGGGTGTCAGAGTTTCAGCGCTGCCCCCGACCTTATGTAGTTGAGGGTGAGAGTTGAATTTGAATTTCATTGAACCGGAGACGTATGCCGCAAACTCCCCACATCGAACGACATTTCACTTCCAGTGAAGTTGTGCGCGACATTGTTATCGGAATGTCTGACGGCCTGACTGTTCCTTTCGCACTTGCTGCCGGGCTTACAGGCGCAATTTCAGCTACTCACATTATCGTCACAGCGGGCCTCGCAGAAATTGCGGCTGGTTCGATTGCAATGGGACTGGGCGGCTACCTCGCCGCCAAAAGCGACGCGGAACATTACGCGAAGGAACGTGAACGCGAGAAACGCGAGGTCGCGGAAATTCCGCACGAAGAAATGCGCGAGGTTGCAGAAGTCTTCCAGTCATACGGGCTGACAGAAGACGAGACCTGGCCGATTGTGCAGGCTCTCAAGCGCCAACCAAAGAACTGGATTGATTTCATGATGCGTTTCGAACTCGGCCTTGAAAAGCCTGAACCCCGGCGTGCAGTCGTTAGTGCGTTTACGATCGCAGGCGCCTACGTTGCAGGGGGGTTCATTCCACTCACTCCATACATTTTCGCCTCGAATTCAGCGAGTGCGCTGTTGTATTCGATCGTGGCCACGTTGGCAGCGCTTCTGATCTTTGGCTTCGTGAAAGGACGCTTCACCGGGACAAAACCCATCCGCAGTGCATTACAAACCGCGCTCATCGGCAGCGTGGCAGCCGGTGCGGCATTTACGATTGCGCGGTTGATTTCGGCGTAGGGTTAGCCGTCAGCAGTAGCCCGACCGTAAGGGAGGGCTTGGAGCGCCAGTGTGTTGAGCCCTCCTTCACAGTCGGGCTACTGCCCTAAACACCCTGACTTCCCCTAACTTGGCGCAGTCAAACACCGACACGTATAATTTCGTCAGTTTTTCAAATAACCCTTTAAAGCACTATTGAGCAGCAGTAGGAGGAGACGGCAATGGCCACTGAACTAAAACGATCGGGTACGATGGATCGAATAGAAGAAATTCTCGGACCAGACGCGCGCAATTTACTCGAGCACACGGCGCAAACAATTCCCAAGGATCAACTGCAACTTCCAGGTCCGGACTTCATCGATCGCGTTTGGTCAATTTCAGATCGTTCACCAAGCGTTTTACGTTCACTGCAATCATTGTTTGATCGCGGACGACTGGCGGGCACGGGCTACTTATCAATCCTTCCGGTCGACCAGGGCATCGAGCATTCTGCCGGCGCGTCTTTCGCTCCGAACCCGCAATACTTCGACCCCGAAAATATCGTCAAGCTAGCCATCGAAGGCGGGTGCAATGCCGTCGCTTCTACGTTCGGCGTTCTCGGAACACTTAGCCGCAAATACGCGCACAGGATTCCTTTCATTGTGAAAATCAATCACAACGAACTGCTGACATTGCCGAACAAGTTTGACCAGGTGCTATTCGGTACAGTGAAAGAAGCGCACAACATGGGCGCGGTCGCTGTTGGCGCGACAATCTATTTTGGTTCGGACGAATCGACGCGTCAGATTATTGAGATTAGCCAGGCCTTTGCTCAAGCTCACGAACTCGGCATGGCTTGCATACTCTGGTGCTACCTGCGGAATCCAAAGTTCAAAACTCCTGAAGGCGATATGCACACTGCGGCTGATCTAACAAGCCAGGCAAATCATCTCGGTGTCACGATCCAGGCCGACATCATCAAGCAAAAACTTCCGGAGCGAAACGGCGGGTACAAAGCAGTCGAACAAGCACTCGGAAGTTCGTACGGAAAGACAAGCAAACTCGTCTACGAAAAGCTCACGACGGACAATCCAATTGATCTGGTTCGGTACCAGGTGGCCAATTGCTACATGGGCCGGTGTGGCTTGATTAACTCTGGTGGCGAATCGAAGGGTGCCAGCGATCTCGCAGAGGCTGTGCGTACCGCGGTAATCAACAAGCGTGGCGGTGGCACGGGTCTCATTTCCGGTCGCAAAGCTTTCCAACGACCGATGAGCGAAGGTGTGGAACTGCTAAACGCAATTCAGGACGTTTATCTTGAACCAGAGATAACGGTCGCGTAACTCTTCCCAAACCACTAAATCCATTCTTCGTCCCTCGACCGTAAATTGCTCGAAAGATTGCTAGCCGCTTGCAACCGGAACCGGGACAAATCAGCGATGTATCAATCCTGCAGGCAATCGCCCGCCGGGACGAGAGCGCTCTGGCTCAACTCTACGATCGTTACCGCGTAATCCTATTCGGGTTGCTCCTGCGTATATTGCATAACCGCGAGGAGGCGGAGGATGTTTTGCAGGAAGTTTTTCTCCAAGTCTGGCGGCGCGCGGCGGATTTCGATGAGAACCGTGGGCGTCCCTTCACCTGGTTAGTCACGCTCGCCAGAAGTCGCGCAATTGATCGTCTCCGAAGCCTTGCAGCTCGTGACCGGGTTGCTTTAGCAGGCGCCCGAGAACCGTCGGAGGAAGTTTCCGACGCCGTCGACGACGCACTCAAATCAGAACAGAAGAGCGTCGTGACCACAGCGCTGGCGCAACTCCCCGAAGAACAACAACAACCTTTGCTGCTCGCTTATTACGACGGGCTCACTCAATCTGAGATTGCCAAAAAATTAAACGCACCGCTGGGCACAGTGAAGACTCGTATGCGGGCGGGTCTGAAGAAACTCCGCGAACAGCTCGGGAAGAAAAATGCGAGTTTTGAATTTTGAAGAGTTAACAACGTAAGTAAATGAGTCACGAAGAGTACAAACAAATGATTCCAGCACACGCCGTGTCGGCCCTCGATCCGGCTGAAGATCGAATGCTGGCAAGTCATCTTGTTCAGTGCTCCGAATGCCAGCAGGAACTGTATGAGTGGCAAGCAACGGCGGCCGTGCTTGTTCTTGGAGTTGATGGAGCTGAGCCGTCGCCCCAAGTGCGCGAACGAATACTTAGTCAGGTTCGATCCGGCAACGACAGTGTGCCGAATACTAGAGTCATTCCGTTTCCACCTCCTCGAAGAAACGTCTGGAGTTCGCTGGGTTCGTTTGGCGCGATTGCGGCAATTGTCGTCGTTGCA
>DATEXA010000376.1:0-25279 GCA_035257465.1 Pyrinomonadaceae bacterium
TCCTTGACAGTCGGGCTACTGCACCGAGGCCTAATATCACTCCGGGAACCGCATGCTCTTGAGTAACTCTTGAAATCGCGGGTCGCTTCGCAATGGATCCATCCGCGGATCGATCTTGACATACAGCAGCAGGGCGTCACGCTCCGCCAAAGCTTTATTCAGTTCCGCAAAGGCCTGGTCCTTTTCACCCAATTGCACCAGGAACGTTGCAGCGGTGTAAGGCGAAACACCCTCCGGCCGGCCTGTTCCAGTCATCTCTTTTAAATATCCTTGCCACCCTCTCGCAGCAAAACTGTCGCGCGCTGACTTTGCCGTTTGTGGTTTTCCTGACAAGTCCTGATATTTGGCATACGACTCGACGCTCTCCGCATACTTACCAGTTAGTTGATAGAGGGCTGAAAGACTCAGATATGTAGTGGGAAATGTCGGGTCCAGTTCGAGGGTTTTTGTAAGCTGTGTTAGAGCTTCGTCATAACGTTTTGAGCAGAGCAGAACATCGCCGTAGAGTCGATTGATGACTATCGAGAGCGGCTCAAGCTCCAATGCGCGACGGAGTTCGGCCATTCCTTCTTCACTGCGGCCGATGCGATTGAGCATTACTCCGAGGTTCTGGCGAGCCAGGGCGTAACTTGGATTGAGTTCAATGACCCGTCTGTATTCGCGTTCGGCGCCGGCGTAATCATAGTCACTAAGGATCAGAACGAATCCGTAGGCGTTATGTGATTCTGCCAAGTCTTCATCCAGGGAAAGTGCTTTGAGAGCAGCCTCTTTGGCTTTGGGAAATGCTTCCTCTGCAGAGGCGCCATGGTAATAAACCAGCAACGCATATCCATCGGAGAGCCCGGCGTAGCCGAGCGCGTAATTTGGATCCTTTTCTATAGCTCTTTGAAAGTACTCGATTGATTTCTTGATGGTTTCGGGAGTGCGTTTGTTCCAGAAGTATCGGCCCTGGAGATAAAGTTGGTAGGCTTCGGCATTCTGCGTAGAGTTCTTTGCAACCTTCTGCTCCTCCGCACCTGATAGCCTGGTTTTCAACTTAGTTGCCACATCGTGTCCAACCTCAGTTTGCAAAGAAAGGAGGTCCGCTGGTCTTCGATTGTATTGTTGTCCCCAGATTTGATTTCCAGTTCGTGTATCAACCAACGAAAGATAAAGCGTCAACTCTTCACCGCGCTGGACCACACGCCCGTTCAATACAGCCTGCACATCCAGTTCCTTACCAACTGTTTGCGGATCAACTTCCTTGCTTTTGTAACGAAACACCGAGCTGCGAGCCTTGACTGCCAGCCCGGGAAGTTGCGAAAGAGTATTGATGAGTGTTTCGGTCATGCCGTCGGAGAGATACTCAACATCGACGTTGCTGCTGGCATTGATGAAGGGCATTACTGCAAGCGAGTTGATCTGGGACCTACCGCCTGCCCGCGACACGAACACAAAGTAACCGGCAGTTGAGACCACGGCGAGCAGTGCAAGGAAGATTAGCGCAGCGGCTAACTTGTGACTCTTCGCCTGGGCGACGGCATACTCAAGACTCGACGACGACGCAGTTACATTGGTTGTGTTGGCTCGACCACTCTTCGTCGCGGCGATTGCATCACCTGCATAAACTTGAGTCTCGTTCTCATGGATTGCGCTCGCCACGTCAGCGCTTGGCACGATTGACCGTTCAAGCTTCCCCTGGATATCGAGGTCTCTTCTCAAGTTCGTCAGATCAATCAACAAATCACGCGCTGATTGATAACGCATGTCCACATCTTTGGTCAGCGCTTTTCGGATGATGCGTTGCAACTCGGAAGGCACAGTTGTTAACGGCCGTGGTTCCGTTTCCAGAATAGCAACAATGATGTGATTGACCGTCTCTCCGCTAAACGGAAGCTTTCGCGCGACCATTTCATAAAGGACAACTCCCAGGCTCCAGAGATCGGTGCGATTGTCGGTTGGGTTACCACGTGCTTGTTCGGGCGACATATACGAGACAGTTCCCATCACGATGCCGGGCGCAGTGTTGACTCGAACTTGAGTGGCGTCTTCGCTACCTGACCCGGTCGCTACCCCGACGTGTAGGGGTTCTGACAGTTTTGCCAGGCCAAAGTCCAGGACCTTCACATACCCGTCTGTGCGGAGCATTATGTTTTCGGGTTTGATATCTCGGTGAGTAATTCCAGCCTGGTGAGCAGCAGAGAGTGCTTCAGCCACCTGAACACCAGTCTTCAAAATCGTGTTTAGCGAAAATGAGTCTTTGGACTGGAGATGCTCGCGGAGTGTTTTGCCGTCTATCAGCTCAGTAGCGATGTAGTTCTGGCCATTTGTCTCGCCGATCTCGTAGACGGTAAGGATATTGGGATGATTGAGTGCTGAGGCGGACCTAGCCTCCAGTACAAAGCGCTTCAGTTTTTCCGCATCCTTACCGAACTCCTCGTTAAGGAACTTGATCGCAACTTTGCGATCAAGCTTTGAATCCTGCGCAAGATAGACCTCGCCCATGCCACCCGCGCCGAGCTTCGAGATGATGCAGTAGTGTGCGAATGTCGTGTTGGGGGATAGTGACATTGGCGATTGTCGATAGCCGATATTTATGTCCGACTATTCATTAAATGGACTTCACCCATGCCACCGGCGCCGAGCTTAGAGATGATGCGGTAATAAGCGAACGTGGAATTGGGAGAAATGTTTTCGCTCACCGTTTCTGTGGTGATTTATTTTCCGAACCAGGCGTGTAAAGACGTGATCGCTCTTGGGCGGGTTATTCTAGACTATTAGGGTCTGTTCGGTCACGACCCTTCTCCGACTATTTCATCGCAGCAGCCCGGCTATCAAGGAATGCTTGGTCGGAGTTAGGCTCTACCAAACTTCCTTAATAGTCGGGCTCTGTCGGTTACTCAGCTACCGATTGGTGATCTGACAGACTCCGAAATGATCTTATTCCATTCGGGTTGCAACCGCGGTTGAGCAGCCAGTAGAGGTTGTATTCCCCAGCGTGTCGAAGAACTCAACGGAAGCGTTGCTGGTGAAGGTATTCGAATTGGGGGCTAAATCAATCGCCTGCGTGATGCGTTGTGTCGATACCCACGCTCCAGCCGGATTGAATAGAAAGGCTTCTGACACGGCCCGATAGTTTCCTGCGCCCTTGAAATTCCACACACCATGATCCGGACTCCGCAGCGCGACCGGAACAACAGTTGTTGTTCCTGTTAGATTCCCACCCTGTGCAAACGTCAAGATAGCCGGAAACGTCCGCACTTCGTCGCCAGTCTGACAATTTCGCACTGTCACCTGAACCCGCCAGGTGCCTTCGATTTTTCCTCCGTTTGACTGATCAGCGACCTGGGCCGTTGCTTTTTGAGAGGCAGCCATCGAATGGCCAACTATCACTGCTAGACAAAGCACTATCACCGCTGTTTTGGATTTCATTTTTGTTTCTCCTTATTTGAAGGTTCCTTGGCAGGTGCTGCAGGCTTGTGGAACTCGCTGCGATAGCGTTGTGATTACTGACTTGCTGGCACATCTGCCGTCTGCGCACATACTCTTCCCAGACGTACCTGAAAATCCTTAGACTGTTCTGAAAAGTTCTGAAATCGACAATCGTGGTGGGTCAACAAAATTGTTTAGCTATCAGTTTGACGAGTTTAGGGTGGATACCGCACGCCGGCTTCTGCTTCGAGGCAATGAATCATTGCCGCTCACACCTCGGATATTCGACACATTGGTTTACCTGGTGGAAAACCAGGGTCGGATGATTAGTAAAGAAGAACTAATGAAAGCAATTTGGCCAAATGCATTTGTCGAAGAAAACAATCTCACACAGAGTGTCTCAGCATTGAGGCGAATACTCGGTGAACGCAGGGGAGAGAATCGATACATTGTAACGGTGCCGGGCCATGGCTATCGCTTTGCTGCCATAGTTAAGAAGAACGAAGAAGTCGAGGCTGTCGCAACTCGCTCCGCCAGGACCATTGCGGTTTTGCCCTTTAAGCCACTTGTAGAGAAACATCGCGATGAGGCGCTGGAGTTGGGTATGGCTGACGCTCTGATAATTCGATTAAGCACCGTAAACGATTTTGTTGTACGCCCTCTCACCTCGGTACGCCGGTATTTCAGCTTGAATCAGGATGCGCAAGTTGCCGGTGAAGATCTGGACGTTGAATCGGTGCTGGATGGAAACATTCAACGTGCAAAGGATCGAATTCGAGTTACTGCTAGATTGATAAACGTGAGCGATGGTGCGTCGTTGTGGGTCGGAACATTTGATGAGGAGTTTACCGATGTATTCAGTGTGCAAGACGCAATCTCAGAGCGTGTGGCGGAGGCTTTAAAGCTAACACTCACCAGCCAGGCGCGTCATGGTCTAACCAGACGTTACACCGACAACACTTCTGCTTACGAGCTTTATCTCCAGGGGCGTTACCACTGGAGTAAGCTGATCCCTCCTGAGGTGCGAGTCGCAATAAAGTATTTTGAGCAGGCAATAGAAGTAGATCCTAACTATGCACTTGCCTATACAGGAATGGCCGTCGCTTACGTGTCGCTGCCAATTTCATGTGACGCGCGTCCTGAGGAGGCGTTCCCAAGCGCAAAACATGCGGCAGTGAAAGCATTGACTCTGGACGAGTCATTGCCGGATGCGCATGCATACCTCGCCTTCGTAAACTTCTGGTTTGATTGGAACTGGGATAAAGCAGAGTCGGAGATCAAACGCGGGCTTGCGTTGAATCCAAATTCAGCGGAAGCGCATCGTGCTTACGGTATTCTGCTGTCGCAGACAGGTCGAATACAGGAGGCAATCCAACAAGGAACTCGAGCTCGTGAACTTGACCCTCTTTCCTTGATCACGCGCACGAATGAAGCGCTCTTTTACTATTTTGCGCGTGACTATGAGGCCGCACAAGAACGAATTGAAAAGACCCTGGATTTGGAGCCCGGCTTTTGGGTCGCTCTTCTAACGCGCGCCAAAATCTTTTTGCGGCAAGGAAAGTTCGATCAGGCCGTCGCCGATTTGATAAAAGCGAAGGAATCGTCTGGTGGGAGTTCACAACCACTCGCTATGCTGGCTTATCTGTTTGCCATCATGGGAAGGCGCACTGAAGCACTTGGGCTTCTCCATGAGTTGGAAGAGATATCAGCGCAACGCTATGTGCCGCCTTACAATTTTGCTCTCACGTACTTCGGTTTGCAGGACGATATCCGAGTTTTCGAGTGGCTTGAGCGTGCGTATCAATTACGCGATGTTCTACTGGCGGCATTTATCAATAATGAACCGTGGTGGGATGAGTTGCGCGACGATAAGCGCTTTCAAAGTATACTGGAGCGAATGGGCCTTCAGTCATCTGCGCAGTAACTTCTGGAGCGCGATGCCCCGCACCGCTTGTATTAGGCTTCTCATTCTTCTCACTGACTAGTCACATCGGGTCATTCAAAAATCGCATGGCGATGGCAGGGCAGGGTCTTTTGGCGGAACAGAATCGCGGAATTTGACGGACCCTCGTCGCAGGCCGGCGACTGCGGTTTCAACCTCTTCAGGCGTTAGGGACACACCGGCCTGGTGGAAAACCCAATCAATATCTTCCTGGTACTCCCTCGGTTCATTGGCGCTTACCATTCCATCACGGATGAACCAGAGATTGAAATTGATCGACATCGTGTCCTCTGGATAATAGTTTCCGCCATGCTCAACAAATAATTTGCCGTCGACAAAATAACGAACCTTCTCATCGATAACCTGCACAACCAGTGTGTGCCAGCCGGCCCGACTGCCGCTGGATGTTTGAAACACATTATCTTTCTTCCAGTTCGGCTCGGGGCTAAAAGTCTCCCATGTAGTTGCGTACAGCGTGGGTCCAGCAATTCCCCACCCGCCGTTTGGCAGGTACTCATAATCCAACTCGCTGTAGTCGGGATCCATCGGTGCTTTTAGGGGAGCAATGGTGTAGAAGCTCTCGACAATCTGATCACCACCTGGACCTGAAACTGGATTGTCGGTGAAGCGAACGCGCGCGGCATATGTGCCTTCAAGATATTTGCGTTGATGACAGATCTGAGTCTGCTTCGTTTTCGCACCGTTTCCATCTGTGGAAGAAGTCATACGCAAGATGCGATTCCTGGGTCGGTCGGGATCCAATACGATTGACACTCCATCCTCTGACCAGGTTGCACCCGGTACGCCGGGCCAACCAGGTGTACTGCGAAGAATCCAGCCATGCTTCTTTAATTGGTCCTTATTCGTATAGCTGAAGTCATCGAAAAGGACTGATGGCTTGTTCGGTTTCGAAGGCGCAGTGGTGGGTGTGTGCCTTGAAGTTGAATGAGAAGTCGGAAACGAACTACTGCTCGCGAACAGAAAGAGCACGGTGCCAATCAACGCAATCGAATAATTTGTCATGAGTGTTCCTGCGCCTAAGGTGAAGATCGCTTACTTGAGATTACACCATTCTAGACCTCTGAGTAACACGTACCTCCTTGGAGTGCGGTGCCCCTGCACCGCTTTGTCATAGCCGGCAAGCCATCCCCTCCGGCTCTGTTCGGAAGAGTGGCATGTCGATCCCACTTAGGTTAGAACGGAGGCCGCTCTTCCGAACAGAGCAGAGTTGCTGAGTTGCGTCGAGCTATAGACATCGCACTCCTCCGGAGTGAAGAAAGAACTGCTGAAGAATCAAAGCTTTTAGTAATTCCCACTCCGAGAGTCACTCGTGACTTTTGCCAGCGGCTCTAAAGTCTATCGGACACGCCAAATAAATCTCCAAACTCGCCTAACTTTTCACTCGTAACATGTCTCTATACATATGAACGTTGATTTTAACGTGGAGTACCGATGACACCGCTTGAATCGCCTGACGAACTGTTGGTGGTTGCGGCGATTCTCGGCAACCTGGAGGCATTTGAACAACTTGTAGTGCGATACAGGCCTGCGGTGGTGAGGCTGGCGCGAACGATCGTCGGCGCCGATTATGCGGAGGACGTTGCACAGGATTCGTTACTGCTGGCGTTCAAGGCATTGCCGACGATTGAAGAGCCGAACAAGTTTGCGGCATGGCTGTCGGCGATAACGCGTCACAGAGCTTTGCGCTTTACTAAGAGTGAAACGACGCACATGAGTAAACGAGTGGCGCTGGACGAGGCGCTGCTCGAAAAGATAGAAGCCTTAGCAAAGCCTGTTGCCGACAAAGAAAGAGACCAGTCGATGATGGAGGCTTTAGACAGTCTGCCCGCTGATTACGCGATGCCGTTGAGATTGCACTTTCTTGACGACATGCCGCTCGCAAGGATTGCAGCCTTCATGGGTGTGCCGTTGTCGACGGTTAAGTGGAGGATTCATCAAGGCAAGAAACTATTGCGAGCGCAACTTGAATAGACGGCAAAGAAGACGAACATGAGGAGAATTAAATGGAACAAGAAACAGTGAAACTACTTAACGTCTTACGACGAATAGCGCGTGCGGCCGGTTATGCCTCCTGGAATAAATCCGGGCCAGATGCAACCACGTTCTGCGTTGCTCAATACAACAAAGTGCTTGCTCGACTCAGCGAACTCGAGCCTGCGGCCAAACCTCTATTTGCTCCGCTGAGTGAAGCTGCATCGGCTGAAGTGATTCGTATCGCAGCACGCGAGTTGCTCGCATACTTCGAAGCAGACGAGCCTGACTTTGTGCCTCCGTTTGCGCGAGGATTCTATGTTGGTCGTCGCCCGCGAAGATACCGAACGACATGCGTACCCATCTCGGTAAGCTGCGATTGAAAGTATTTGATGTCCTCTTAGAACCTCTCTGCGCCTTTTCTGCGTACTCTGCATCTCAGCGGTTGAAATATGCCGTCCGATACCGCAGAGACGCAGAGTACGCAGAGAAGGCGCAAAGAAAGCTTGATTTACAAATAGGAGCCTGTATGGAAAGAGAGAAAGAGTTAGTTAAGTTGATCAATGTATTGCGGCGCACTTCACGCATGGCGCTGCAATCCGAATGGACTGGCGGTAAAGAAGACGCGGCTGCATTCTGCACAGACCAGTACAACCGAGTGCTGACGCGTCTAAAAGAGATTGACCCTGGGATTAGTGTGATTTTTGAACCGTTGCCAGCTGGAAGTTCCTTAACCGTGGTCGCAATGGCATCGCGTCAACTCGCTGCTTATTACGAAGACGAACTCGGACCAGCAAGAGGGTTCGGACGTGGGTACGGTTTTGCCTTCGATCCAAAGATGTTCAAGGAGTTCTGGGAGAAGTCGTCTCGCGAGTTTGAAGACATGGGAGAGTTTATTCGGGAAAGTATTGATGAATGGCTACGGCATAAGAAGGCAGCTAGTCGAGAAGAGAAGGAGGCTAATCAAAGTCCCAAAGATTAACCTCAGACCATCCGCAGATTACGCAGATTTGAATTGGAACGGTGGGTGAGTACCTTTTTCGCAAAGAAATCTGCGAAACCTGTGGATGATCTCTTCTTATTTTCACATCTTGGTTTTGCTCTGCGTAAGACTTCGCATCCCTAAAAAAACTCTCTGCGTCTCCTCTGCGTCTCAGCGGTGAAAATCTTTCGAACCCTCAACCGCTGAGACGCAGAGTGCGTAGAGGGGACGCAGAGAAACCTTCATTCGTTTATCTCCTATCACCTAGAACTCCGGTGAAGAATCTCTTAAATTACGGCGCAGCACAAAGGAGAAGGGAAACGGCAAGATGACCGATACGAATACTGCACGTACAGCCTTTCTGTTTGATCTCGATGGCACGCTTGTCGACAGCGTTTACCAACACGTCCTTGCTTGGCGCGAGGCTCTGGAGACCGGCGGTATTCGGCTCGCCGTTTGGCGCATTCATCGTCAGATCGGTATGAGTGGCGGGCTTTTCATCAACGCCTTGCTGCGCGAAACTGGACACACTGTCTCGAGTGAAGAAGCTGAACGACTACAACAACTCCACGGCGAAGCATTCAAACGTTATGCATCACAAGTGCGACCATTGCCGGGTGCGAAGGAACTGCTGACTTATCTAACAACATCGGGAGTTTCCTGGGCCATAGCTACGAGTGGGCGACTCGAGAGCGCCAGTCTGTCACTTCAATTACTCGGAGTTAGCGGTGAGGTTCCGATTATAACTCGCGATCTGGTCCGACACGCGAAACCAGATCCAGATCTTTTCCTCGCGGCTGCTGAAAAACTTGGAGTGGAGATCAACCACTCGGTGGTAATCGGCGACAGCATCTGGGATCTACTTGCAGCGCGGCGTGCGCGAGCTCTTGGTGTGGGCTTGCTTTCAGGCGGTTATGGTCGTGAGGAACTCGAACGAGCCGGGGCTTACAGAGTCTATAACGATCCAGCTGATCTGTTGGTGCACCTCGATGAGGTAGGTGTTCGCACAGCAGAGTAGACAACAATCTAGAACTTACTCCTCCCCGAAGAATCGCCTTTTCACCGAATCATCCAGCGGTTGTTCGGGCCCGCTGAAAAGATGATCCGGTGCCCGGGTTCCATCTTCTGCGAGCAACGGGAGTGCACGTGCACGTCGCTCGTCGGCCTCCGCTCCTTGCTCGAGAAAGACACTGCGGAGCAGTTGCGTAGCAGTTCGTACGTTGGCCGAATATCGATCATGTTCGGTCGCATAAGCGTGTCCCGCTGCGTGCCAGTCTTCATCCGCCTGTAAGCAATCGCGAAGAACTCGCACATCGCGAAGGGTCGTCGACAATCCCTGACCAAATGCGGGGTCACTTGTCGATGCAGCGTCACCCAACAGCGCGACTCCATCGCGAAACGGATGCTCAACCCAGAAATCTCCACAACGGAAAGACGCAAGTGGTCCGATCGCTTCTGCGTCGCAAAAACAGTCGGCCACCAACTCTGCCTTCTTCGCTTCAGCGATAAAGCTCTTTACACTTTCATCGCCCTGCAGCCGTAGGCCTTCATGATCTTGGTACGCGACGTAAGTCCGACATCGCCCACGGCCTGCCGGCGTCATTGCAGTGGCCTGACCAAGAGGTGGCAGAAATAGCAAATAGGAATGATCTTGTGGAACTGAAACTCCCTGCATCAACAACCCGGCGAAATAAAATGGCTGGGGCTTTTCATGTAGATCGAACCCCACCCACTTTCGTGCGGCGGAATTACGTCCATCGGCAGCAACCACCAATTCCGCGCTTGCAGTTTTCGTAGCTCCCGAGTCCTGAAACGTCACTTTTGGTCGAGGGCCTGGTTCAACATGCAAGACTGTTGTTCCTCGTCTTGCTTCCGCCCCGGCAGACTTGGCTGCGTCGAGAACGACCTCCTGCATTTCAGGATGACAAAAGCCAAGTGCGGGAAGTTGTTGTGGCGTCGTTTGGGAAAGATCTCGTGGACCAAAACCAAGATTCGTAATGGGAGCATCAACGCCGCACGAGTCCCGAATAAGTTCGTAAATCCCGAGCTCCGAAGCTTCAGCGACGCCCCACGGAGTCATGAACTCTCCACGCACTCGATCCTTAAATTCGGTTTCCCGTTCCAGAATCAGAACGCGTTTACCTTGTTCAGCCATTGCCTTGGCAAAAGCAGATCCGCCTAAGCCGCCTCCAACAGTAATGATGTCGTATTCAAGGGAACTCATATGCACTTTCCTTATCTGGCCTGCGCAAAAACTGTAGGGAAGTATCAATGACGAGATGTTAATCGATCACAGCGATTCTATTGTTGGGTTTTTCTCTCTTTGCTTTGATGAAAAAGACTCTTTGGAGCCTGCTTCGCGATTCCGGGGTGCACCACGAATGGAAACAGGAATTGCTAAAAGTTTCCAGATTACGACGCGACAGCTTCTTGCTGATGTTGCGAAGGCGGAGGCGCTGATAAAAACGTTAGCCCTAAGAATTCTTCTGGTAGCGAACCATCTTTTACAAGGATCATTCGTGCACCTTCTCTGACGAGCGCCTCCAAATCGGTGGCGTCCCATCCCATGATGTGCTGCCAATCAACAAACAGAATGATTCGATGGGCGTTGACCAAAAATTCTCCAAGTGGTGCCCACTGGTCAGGTCCTCCCCAAGCCTGCTCGAAGCCTTTCATCATGCAACTAATTGCCAGGTCCGCAAACACCGAAGTGTGGCTCTTGTTGATGTCCAAAAGGGAGAGGACGATGTCACCGTTCTTTTCCAACACATCTCGCTCACCAAATCCCCGCAATGGTCCCGCCGGTGGGCTGTCGATTCTAAAGATGTCAACCTTGCTCTTATGCCACGCTTCCACAGCCGATTCCATGGGAGCGTATTCACTGCCTATCCATTCGTATGGTCGCGATTGAACTCGAGACCAGGCTCCAAACAATGCCAGGGATGCGGCGATTCGTTGGGATTCACTCAGCTTCTGTTCCTTCTTATCTGCAACCAATGGCAAGACCTCAACGGACCAGCTAAAAGTTGAACCAGTGCGCGGCTGTGAAAGGAGGTCGTTCCATTGTTTCCTGCGATTCTCTATCTCGTTCCCAGTCGTTGATGTCACGTGTATCACGTGGACCAAAGCTGCACGATCCAATCCAAAGAGACTGGTAGTAGTGGGGCTGATAAAAGACAGCACGTCGTTGTTAAGTGTCTCGGATTCGCCGAATGCCAGTAACACACCGCCGCGTGGTGCGGCTGGGTTTAGTCGAGGATCTCCTGAGTTGGGCCTGGCTAAGTACAGAGAAGCACCGAGGCCTTGAGCTACCTGGTCGAAGATAAATCCGTAAGCCTGCAGTTGCACGAGGCGGTTACTGAACTCAGCTGAAAGCGCAGATGCATAACTGTCCAGAATCTGGCGTTGCTCATCCAGGGCGGCATCGGCGGTCAACGGTTCCGGCGCGTCTCGCAGTTCAATAACTCGCTTCTCAATGGTGGTGGAAACTGGATGAGGTATAGCAGGATCGCTAAGCGCATTGAGGAGTGAGGCGTGACGTTGCAATTCAGCTATCAAACTTTCTTCGTGCTTTAGCAACTGCCGTACATACCGAAATGCACGCGCGGCGTCATCGCGCCATGTAAATGTGTTTGGCGCTTCGCGAGATTGAATAGCCCGACCTCGCTCAAGGTCGCCTACTAACGACTCTACTGCTTCTCGCACACGTGCGGCTTCACTGAGGTTGAGTTGCTCATCCAATAGCAACGCATCCGCCGACTCTGAATTCGTAGTAGGCAGGAACGAATTGACTTCTTGTACCTGGTTCGAGCCGAGGGCGTTGAAGAGTGCGTACAAGCTATCCGCTAACGTTTCATTTGCGTAAGTCCGACCTCCTTTGATTTCAAACGAACGACTTTTCTCAACGATCAAATCCTGGAAGACAGCCAGGGCAGCCTGTTCGGGTGGTAGGGTTTGCTCGTCGATTAGAAAGACACTGGCTTCCGACGTCTGACCATTAATCGTCAACTTTTCATTGCGAGCATAACGTCGCAATTCGTTTTTCAGATCAAACAGGTGATTCGCCGCATTGAACAACACGACACGAACAAAACGTCCTAGTTGGTCGGCCTGATGAATTCGACCCGGTTTACCAAGGGTCTCGGCAACTGATTCGATCGCCTTACGATCCTTTTCCTCCGCAGCAATCGCGGAAAGAAACTTCAGGCTTTCTTCCGTGCTTGGCCGGCCGACAAAAATTCGATGCGTGAAGAAAGTATGTTCGACTGCGTATGAGCGACTCCGTCGCGCGCGTTTGATGGCGCTGGCGATGATGTCGAAATAACTCTTATCGGTTACAAAAAAGAACAAGGCCGGAGCTTGAGTAAAGAGGTTCTTGAAATAACGAATTACAGCGGCCAGTTGCTGTCCCTTTGGGTCGTCGATCTTGTCGAGTTCTTCCATCACGACTACGGTGCGCAACTTGTTCTGCTTCAAAGAAGCCAGGATGTCTTTGAGATCAGTTTCAAGCTGTTGTAGCGAGTTGTCATGTTCGAGAGCGGTCTGTTTAGAGTTACTCTGTTTATCAGTGCGGCTGCGCTTGAAAGATGCGGTCAAACTGATCGCGAACACACTGGCAAGTGCAAGTGCCGCAGCATGAAGCCAACCTATGCTTGGCCCGATGAGTGCTGCAGCTTCGAATGCGACAGCGGCTGCCCCGGTGATGACCGCCAGAGTCTTCAATACGTTCTTGTCTTCGAGGGCGAGAGCAAGTTCCCATGCGCGGCTGCTTGTAGTTTCCTGAGAACTTGTTCCGCTACGAGTGAACTTAGCCGCGGTTGCTTTTTCGTAAGCGAAGTTCACTGTTTCGGCGAGTTCTTTAAGCTTGTCGTCTTTATCAGGCAGTCGAAAGATTCCATCGCGTATCGTTCGAATCAAAGCGATCAAGAGCCTTCGGGGATCAATGTCTAGTTGCATCGGTGATATCGAGGAGACATCGCCGAGAGAGGCCGAAACCTCTGACACGTTCAGCACCAGCGGGAAGAGTCGAATCTGTTTTGCGGTGAGTTGTTTCTTCGCACGACCAAGCGCCTCGATTAACAAGGTCGTTTTTCCGGTACCCCGGTAGCCGCTTATGAGATATGTGCCTCTCTTGTTCGGCTCAATTATCTCCGCTACCAGGGGAGCAATCAGGATTTCGCGCCCGACAAAGACAGGCCTGTTTTCTGGTTCCTCATGGAGGGAATCGTAAGTCAGAGCGGCGTCCCAATCCGGGCGTAGGCGGATGCGAAGGGGTTCAGGCATGGTATCTCCTGTTGTGTGAGCAAAGGTTGCTCGAGTAAACGCGCGAGGAATGAGATCGACGTTATTTAACTGATTGAAAGAGTGGAGCGCAAGGGTTGGATTACCTGATCAGCAAGAACTGCTCAAGTGTGAGTCGAAAGGTAGTACACTCTGTTCTTAATGAAGAACCCGTTCTCAAAAATGCGATGTCCCCAGTGTGACAGCACGCGAATTCAACGGGACTACGATAATGCCTTTGCGCTGGCCCATCTGGCCGGAATGCGCAAGCTGCTTTGCAACCGTTGCGGTCATGTCTTCCAGGCTTTCGATCCCTTGAGCAAACTTCGTCGAGCACCAGCAAAACCCGAGAGCAAGCCCACTCGACAATCGCGTAGTACGCGGTTTACCACTCATGTGCCCGCTGCGATTTCACTTATTTACGACAGCTCAACTGATGGTAAGGCTACTTACTCAGTGGCTTCGCAAGGTCATTGCGAATCGATTAGCAAAACCGGAATGGGATTGTCGCTGGTGGGTTCGAAATTTGCAGAAAAGGATCTAACACAAATCGGTCGTCTCCTCTTTGTGCGTCTTCAACTGCCCGAATCAACAGTCGAGGCAGTCGTAGCAATTGTGAATTCTCAACGAGTCGGCGAAGACAAGAAGCGCAAATGGCATCTAGGCGTAAAGGTCCATCAGATTTCGGATGAACATAAGGAACAATTGACCTCCTACCTGGCCAGGAAGAAAGAAGGACAACCTCTAGTTATTTCGGAATAGTTTCCGTGCCCTGTCCGATATGCTTTAAAGCATATCGGACATCCCGTTTTGTCTTTTCCCCGGCGGTCACGCAAAATGGGTTTTATGGCCTTGACCCCCAATCCCTTACTTCTTTTGTTGAGAATTCCGAGCATTCTCGTCGCTTTGTCTCTCCTGACCATTTCCTGTGGTTCCGGCACCGCGAGTCGAATCACCGGAACGACGCCGAAATATGGATATGAAGTAGTGCATGTCTATCCACACGATCGACAGGCTTTTACCCAGGGACTTGTTTTTCGTGATGGAAAGTTATTGGAGAGCACTGGACAGGAGGGAAGGTCGAGTTTGCGCAGCGTCGATCTCGAATCGGGACAAGTCTTGAGAAAAGTCGATGTTGCACCTCAATACTTCGCGGAAGGAATGACGGTCTTAAACAGCAAAGTTTACCAGCTAACCTGGCAAAATCACCTGGGGTTCATTTACGACTACCAGAACCTTCAGCAGATTGGCCAATTCAACTACGAAGGTGAGGGCTGGGGACTGACCAACGATGGGCGCTCATTGATTCTTAGCGACGGCACAAATCGTTTGCGGTTTATCGATCCGGACAGCTTTAGGGTTACCAAAACCATCGCAGTGACTGCTGAGGGAAAACCGGTCAAGCAACTTAATGAACTGGAGTTTGTTCAAGGAGAGATCTTCGCCAACATCTGGCACGATCAGCGAATAGTAACCATCAACCCGGAGAGCGGCGCTGTCACCTCGTGGATCGATTGCACTGGTTTGTTGTCGGCAGGCGAGGCGACTAATCAGGAAGCAGTCTTAAATGGAATCGCTTTGGATGAAAGCAGTGGCCGACTTTTTGTGACGGGTAAGCTGTGGCCGAAATTGTTTGAGATAAGGATCAAGCGATAAATCTCAGATCACAGATCTCAGATCTGAGATTATCTGAGATCTGAGATCTGAAATCTGAGATTCGTAAGATGAGGTTCAGCACTTACTTTAGATTTATCTCGTACGCGATGATTGCCGTCGCGATGCTCGCACTCGTGCTTGCTGGAGGCCTGAGCTATGGACTCGCAATGGTCTTCTTAATCGTGATGGTTGTTAGCTGGAAACTCGAGGACAAGAAGTGGCAGCTTCCTGAGCGGATTGGATTAGGAATTGTCCTTCTCTCAATTCCTCTGTTCTATCTTGACTGGCAGTACCAGAAGTCAATTGGCGAACCCGTCGAGAGACTGGGCGTAAATGCTCTCGCTCATCTGATTGTTTTCTTGTCGGCCGTGAAGCTGTTGCAAGTCAAGAAAGATCGCGACTGGGTTTTCTTGTATCTGATCTCGTTCTTTGAAGTGTTGC
The DNA here is from genome assembly GCA_035257465.1 of Pyrinomonadaceae bacterium. Lineage (GTDB taxonomy): Bacteria > Acidobacteriota > Blastocatellia > Pyrinomonadales > Pyrinomonadaceae > PSRF01. Next base: position 15,705 of record DATEXA010000376.1, read on the forward strand.
TTGCAGCGGGTCTGAGCTTTAGTCCGATCTTTCTGGGAATGCTCGCCCTTTATTTATTGGCCGGTTTATCTGCCGTAACTGCATTCGAAATTCAGAAAGCTCGGCGTGCAGTTACGCGTACCGAGACACGTTTGCTTGTTCCTCCAGATTCGCGAGTATTCAGGAAGACGAGAAAGTCCCGAATAAGACGTAACACAGAAGCTGCGCGTCTACCGTTTGTGGCGATGGCTTTGTTGTTGCTGATCTTTGTAATGGCGCTTCCGCTTTTCTTAATTGCACCACGCGCCGGTTCAGCTGCATTGACGAGAAATGGAGGCGGTCTTTCCCACTTCATCGGTTTTTCGGAGAACGTCACCCTGGGTGAAATCGGCAGTCTCAAGCAAGACGATGGTCTTGTGATGCGTGTCAGGATTGAAGATTCGGAGGCACCTGGACCTCTTAGATGGCGAGGCATTGCTCTTGATGAGTTCACCGGTAGGGCTTGGAAAAAGTCGCCTGAGGCAAGAGCAGCAGTACAAAAGGATAGCGACCGAGGTTTCTTTCAACTCGACAGTGCCCAGGCTTTGCACAGGTTAACGAAGCAGACAGTTTTCCTGGAACCACTCGAATCGCCGGTTCTGTTTGCCGCACCGCGGTTAGTGGGAATTCAGGGAGACTTTCCGTCCGTCCGTGTAGACGCAGAAGGTTCCGTGCAATCGCGACGGCACGAGTTTGAACGGTTGATGTATAAAGCGATTTCCGACACTGCTGAACCGCCGGCACAGGTTCTCCGAAGTGATCTACGGCCGTATCCAGCAGCCTACTATCGCTATTTGCAGCTCCCAGAGAAACTCGATCCGCGCATCAGCAAACTAGCCACTGCAATGATTGTGAATGCGCAAGCGCTCAATCGTTTCGACGCTGCAAAAGCGATTGAGTCGGCGCTGCAAAATGACTACGCATATTCTTTGCAAATGAAAGCCGGTGGCGTTGACCCGCTCGCCGATTTTCTGTTCAACGTCAAAGCCGGTCATTGTGAGTACTTTTCAACTGCCATGACGATCTTGTTAAGGACGCATGGAATCGCTGCTCGAGTAGTCAACGGGTTTCTGCCGGGAGAGTACAACGATGCCGCGAACGCTTTCACTGTACGACAGAGTGATGCGCACTCATGGGTTGAAGTCTATTTCCCGGAGAACCGAGCGTGGGTGACGTTTGATCCAACGCCGCCGGCGGGTAAGACGGAGCCGGTGCGAACGGGTTTTGCGGCACAGTTAAAAAAATATGCAGAGGCGATGGAGCTCGTGTGGTACCAGTACGTCGTCGGTTACGACAAGCAAGAACAGCAAACTTTGGCGACGTCGCTACACACCCGGGTTTTTGAATACAGCCGTTTGCTCACAAACCTGCTTGGCGTAATGCGGCGGATGTTGCCGACCGACGTTTTTTCAATCTTCGTCAGTGCGCTGGCTCTGATCCTGTTGGTACTTACGATTGTGATTCTGCGTCGTGTGCGGATGTTTGGTTGGCGGCGTGGTCTGAGTCTTTCGCAAAGTGAAGAGCAGAGTAGATCGAGCGTGGTTTTTTACGAGCGATTGTTGTCGTTGATGGCTGAACGCGGCTTTCAGCGAGACTCGGATCAAACGCCGCTTGAGTTTGCACGCAAGCTTGGCTCGCGAGATGCCGCGCTCATCACGAGAGCCTACAATCGCGTAAGGTTCGGTAACGAACATCTCTCAACGATCGAATTGAATGAGATCAATAGAATCCTGTCGAATCTGGAGAGCGTTCAAGGATGAAAACGAAAGGATGAAGGGTTTTGCAACGTTGCCCTGCCGCACTTCCTCACTCGTCTGGAGTCCGATGTCTACTGCGTTTGACGATTCTTGTGCTGGTGACGATCTATGGTATCGCATCATCATCAGTGCGAGCCCAAACGAATGACCGCAAGTTTATCGACGATGCGAGAAACTCATATTCGACTTTACGGCGACAGGGTTTGATTGAAATACAGGCATCCGTCGATCCTAACTGGGAACTTTTTTTCGCAGGGTTAACCGAAAAGGGAAAGTCAGCCGCACGAGACGCGCTACGTCATCTGCACTTTTCGGTTATAGCGGACACAACCGGGAAGATCAAAGTCACGCATCAGATAGAAGCACTAAAGCAGGACAAAGAGACGACGAAGTTTCTGGAAGATGTCGCAAAAAAGATTGAAATATCCGTGGGCGGTTTCCTGAGGAGTTGGGTTCCATTTACGTTGACGAGTGTCATACCAGAGAAACTGGATCATTTTGTATTACAGGATCTCAACTCGCAGTATCTGCTGACCTTCAGGGAAGATGCTGAAGAGGTAAACATAACAATCACCAAAGACCACGAGATCAGAGAAGTGAAAACGTCGGACGGGATCGTCAAACCGCTGTTGAAGAGAACTGAAGTCGGCTTTATTTTGACGGGGTACGAAGCAAACATCGACGACACGAACGGAGGTCGGCTCGAGCTGCACGCGAACGTTGAATTATCTGATGTTGAAGGTATGCTGCTACCCAGAAAGGTATTTTTGGACGGGCTAGCTGATAAGACTCCTGTGAAGGTGGAGTTTCATTTTGCGAATTATAAGTTGAGGAAAAAGACTTAGACACTGGTCAAGTTTGGCATTCATTATGAAGAAAGTCGGTTTTATCAGTTTGGGTTGTCCGAAGAACCTCGTTGATAGCGAGGTGATGATGGGACAACTCAAACACAGTGGTTATCAAATTACTCCGAACGCAGAAGAAGCGGATACGATCGTCGTTAATACGTGCGGTTTTATTGATGCGGCGAAGCAAGAGTCCATTGACACAATCCTCGAGGCGGCGCAGTTAAAGGCGAGCGGCAAGGCCAAGCGACTGGTAGTTGCCGGCTGTTTGGTGGAACGTTATCGCGATGAACTGAAGGCGGCAATGCCTGAAGTGGATGCGTTCATAGGCACCAGCCAGATTAACGAGATCCTCGCTGTCTGTGATCCTAAAACAAACACACGTTCGTTGCCTGTGGTTCCACTCGGCAATCAAACGGCGACCTATCTATATGACGAGTCGACTCCACGCATACTTGCTACGCCTTCGCATTACGCGTTTGTAAAAATTGCCGAAGGTTGCGACCGCCCGTGTGCCTTCTGTTTTATTCCACAGATGCGCGGCCATTTTCGTAGTCGACGATTCGGGTCGATTGTTGCTGAAGCTCATCAACTTGCCGAAGAGGGTGTTAAAGAATTGATACTCGTCGCGCAGGATTCCTCGCGTTACGGTGAGGATCTCGGCAAACAGGATGCGTTGGGCGGTCTTATTCGTGAGTTGTCACACACCGATGGGATTGAGTGGGTCCGCGTCATGTACACGTACCCGACGCACATTAGTGACTCATTTCTTGATGCCATTGCTGAAGAGCCGAAAGCAGTGAAGTATCTCGATATGCCGTTGCAGCATGCGTCGCAGAATGTTTTGAAATTGATGAAGCGTGGCGGAAACAGGAAGAGTCTCGAGCGATTGATTGATCGAGTACGAAAACGAGTTCCGAATATTGCTGTGCGAACGACGTTCATCACGGGTTTTCCCGGTGAGACTGAAGAAGACTTCCAGGAACTAATGAGCTTTATCAAGAACGTGGAGTTCGATCGAGTTGGTGTGTTCACCTATTCGGACGAAGAGGGAACTCCCGCGTTTGATCTGCCAAACAAAGTACCGCATCGAACCTCCGCACGCCGGCGTACGAGCTTGATGAAAGAGCAGAGCCGAATCTCGAAGCGAAACCACAAACGGCGTGTGGGTGAAGTTGTGCGCGTGCTGTTTGAAGGTGAATCGAAGGAGAGCGAGTTGTTGTGGCAGGGCCGGATGGAAACGCAGGCGCCGGATATCGATGGCTGCGTACTCATCAACGATGTGCCAGAGCGAATGATACCTGCGGAGGGTGATTTTGTGAATGTGGAGATCACCGAAGGGCACGAGTACGATTTGGTTGGACGGATTATCACTGAAGGTTTTTGATCTCTGTGCTTCCTCCGTGTCCTCTGTGACTCTGTGGTTAAGAACGAACCTTGACCAACCACAGAGTCACAGAGGACACGGAGGAAGCACAGAGAAAAACCAAGGTGATCTCAAAGGGATCCCATGGCTTTCAAAGAATCCAGCGACGAACTTAATCCTTCAGAGATCGTTCCCGAGGTCGTCGGTCACGCGACTCTCAATCGCAGCCCGGCAGACTACCTGGCTCTTGCTATTGCGACATTTGGTGTCGGCTATCTTCCGCTCGCGCCTGGCACGTGGGGCTCGCTGGTTGGTGTCGGTATTTACTTGCTCCTACGCTATACGGCAATCAATCTTGGTCACACTACTTTTCTATTTCTCGAGTCAGCGTCGATCATAATCATTACACTCTCCGGAATCTGGGCCGCCTCGCAAACAGAACGAATAACTGGTCGTAAGGATCCGGGCAAGGTCGTAGTGGACGAAGTTGCGGGACAACTGATCTCGTTGTTACCCATAACGCTGGTGCCATTCTGGTTGTCATGGAAGCCTTGGGTCATTGTTTCGTTTATTCTTTTTCGCTTTTTCGACATTGTTAAGCCTTACCCTGCGCGACAGATGGAACGTTTGCACGGCGGACTGGGGATTATGTGTGACGATCTCGTCGCAGGGGTTTACGCAGCCATAGTAGTACTGGTAGCAATCGGATTGTTGTCAGCGATCTAGGGAGGAACAAATGGAAAGTCGAACACCGAAACAAAACAAAGATCTCACCCAGCGTGAAGCTGAAGCGACAGACAAAGAAACTTTACAGGATCTGGAAGACTCCTTTGGTAGCTCGGACATAGACGAAACTGAAGATGATGCGGTTCCGAGTCCTGATGGAGCATTCGATGAGGACAACGAAGTCGAGCAGGCCGATCCAATGTGAGTTCAGCTTTCCTCGCGGGTTCCCCCTCGGCCAATCCAACCTCTCCGCCAAAAGAAATACAACATACCTACCGCTATCGCGATCATGACTCCCCATACCGTGAAATAGCCGTACTTCGAATGCAACTCGGGCATGTATTCGAAGTTCATTCCGTAAACGCCGGCGATGAAAGTTAAAGGAAGCATGATCGCTGAAAAGATCGTCAGCACTTTCATGATCTCGTTCAGTCGATTCGAAACGACTGACAGATAAGCTTCCAACGATCCACTGATCAAATCGCGATAACTCTCCGCCAGATCCGTCACTCTCACCAGGTGGTCGAAGATGTCGCGGAAGAACGGTAGCACCGGCCCGCTGATCAATTGAAACTGTCCGTGGCTCATCCGGTACAAGACCTCGAGTTGTTTTGAAGAAATCCGTTTGAGGCGCAGGAGACTTCGTTTCAAAGAAAGAATCTCTTCAAGGATTTCGTTGTTTGGACGTCGCAAGGAAAAGATGTTGTCTTCGAGTTCGTTGATCCGTTCGTCGAAGTCATCCATCACCGGCAAGTATTCATCGACGACATTATCGATGACGTGATGAAGAACAAACGCGGCGCCGCGCTGGCACGCTACTGGACTTACTTGTATCGACTGTTTTGTCTTGTCGATGCTCGTAAATGGCTCGTGATGATAAGTGACAACATAATTTTTGCCGAGGAAGCCGTCGAGTTCGACGGTATTGAAACGATCCGAACTTGCGTCACTACGGATGGCATGAACAATGAAGTACAAGTAATCGGGAAACTCTTCTACCTTTGGATGGTGACGATTCGCACGGCAATCTTCAATGGTGAGAGGATGAAACTTGAATACATCCAACAACACATGGTCGTCATCCTCGGTAGGTGCTTCGAAGTCAACCCAGAAGATCACGCTTTCGTCACGCAATAGCTCTGGTATTAATTCTACGTTGTGGTGCTGCTCAACGCTATCGCTGCCGTTTCGATAAACAAAAATGTTCATCCGGTGATCCTCTTCGAATTGGTTCCGAGCCTTGTTCTATTGCTTCTCTGCGCTATCTCTGCGTCCTCTACGTTGGTACTTGTAATCAATTCCTTACCGCCGAGACGCAGAGGACGCAGAGATAGCGCAGAGAAAACCAAACTGCATCACTACAGAATCGCCACACGCTCTGTTACCATACCGGACTTTTACTAGCAAGACTTTCAGCAGAAGAGGAAGAGTCATCCGCAGATTACCCAGCTTTTCGAGACTCCGTGACCACTACCGACACGGAGGCGGATGAGTATTTGGTTGCGCCTAAGCCGCGCTGCGTAATCTGTGGATAATACCTGTAACCATAGTGGAGAGACATGAAGATACTAGTAGCTGACGATGTGAGTGAGAGCGGTTTAAAGCCACTGCGTGAAGCCGCATTCACAGTGGAAAAGAGAACTGGACTTCCAAAGGACGAATTAATTAGAGCGCTGCAAGGTTGCGAAGGCTTGATCGTTCGCAGCGAAACGAAAGTTACTTCAGACATTCTTGAAGCCGCCGGAGGTTTACGTGTCATCGGTCGCGCCGGTGTCGGCGTTGACAATATCGACGTACCCGCGGCCACCATGCGTGGCGTTGTGGTAATGAACGCCCCGGATGGCAACACCATAACAACCGCAGAGCACACAATCGCTCTATTGATTTCACTCGCGCGATCAATTCCGCAGGCAAGCAGCAGTTTGAAATCAGGGCGTTGGGAGCGCAAGAAATTCATCGGCGTCGAACTTCAGGGCAAGACTTTAGGAGTCGTCGGTCTCGGACGAATCGGGCGAGTAGTTGCATCACGCGCGCGTGCAATGGGTATGACGATCGTCGCTTACGATCCGTTCATCGCGCAGGAACAAGCACGTGACCTGGAAATCGAGTTGGCGCCCCTTGATGATGTTTTTACGCGCGCGGATTTCTTAACCGTTCACACTCCGCTGACGGCCGAGACTCGCGGCATCATCGACAGGGAAGTGCTCTCGAAGATGAAACCGGGAGCGCGCATTATCAATTGTGCACGTGGAGGCTTAGTCGACGAGGAAGCTCTTTACGATGCGATCAAAAACGGCACCATCGCAGGCGCCGCGCTCGATGTCTTTAGCCAGGAGCCACCACCGGCTGATCACCCTTTGCTACAACTCGATCAAGTAATCGCGACTCCGCACCTTGGTGCATCGACAACTGAAGCGCAGGAAGGTGTTGCGTTCACGGTGGCGGAACAGATGCGCGATTACCTGACAACGGGTGCGTTGCGCGGCGCAGTCAATGTTCCGATGGTTGGTTTGAAAGAACTCAATCTCATGCAACCCTACATTGAGCTTGCTGAGAAGTTGGGACGCTTCCAGGCACAACTCGTCGACAAGCCCGTGAGTGAGGTTAGGATCGAATTTGCAGGTGAGATTGTCGATATCGACGCGGCTCCGGTGACACGTGCGTTCTTGAGCGGATTGTTGAGAGATGTTAGTGCGCGCGTGAATGTGGTGAATGCATTTCTGATTGCAGACGAGCGCGGCATAAAAGTGACCACGACGTACGTTCGTACAACCGGTGATACAACTCCGGCCATCCATACGGAAATTCACGCAGGTCAATCACGACAGAGCCTGGCCGGAGCACTGTTTGGCTACGGCAACCAGAAGCGCGAAGGTCGCATAACCGAGATCGACGGGTTTCATCTGGAGGCCATCCCGCACGGTCACATGTTGGTAATGAAGAACCGTGACGTTCCCGGTGTGATCGGAAGCGTTGGTACAATTCTGGGCCAGGGAGGTGTCAATATCAGCCGCTTCCATCTCGGAAGACGAGAGCGGGGTGGGGAGGCGATAGCCGTGATTGAGGTCGATGGCGAATTAAGTAAAGAGACGCTTCAAGCACTGCGTTCACTCGAGCAAGTCATCTCTGCACATCCAATCGAACTGAGCTGAGCGCTGGGACCGCAGGCGTCCTCGCCTGCATGACCTCTCAGCGTTACTAAATCTAAATCAGCAGGTTGGGACACCTGCGGTCCCAGCACGCGGCTTTTCGAACTTTCGCTTGCCTCTCACCGTACTAGTCTGCAAAATCCCGTAAATCTTGATCTGGAGTTGTCATGGCAGCAAGCGTGTCGACCAATATTGAGACTCCGCAGTCTATTCTGCCCTACGCTAGTGATTCACCACATCAATCGGAAAGACCGACAAAAGTTCGTGTCGATTCAATAGATCTGTTGCGAGGCATTGTGATGGTCGTGATGATGCTCGACCACACTCGGGACTATATTCACAATGCCGCCTTCCAGTTTGACCCTCTCGATCCCACAAGAACAAACGTGGCGCTGTTCTTTACTCGTTGGATTACGCACTTCTGTGCGTCGACATTTGTATTTCTGGCTGGGACAGGCATCTATCTCCAGTTCGCACGTGGCAAAAGCAAGGCAGAGCTCTCAAAGTTTCTGCTAACGCGAGGCCTCTGGCTGATCTTTCTCGAATTCTCGCTCGTTCGACTCGGTGCCTTCTTCAATGTTGAACCGAAGTTTTTGATGATGATGCAAGTGATCTGGGTGATCGGGCTCTCGATGGTGCTAATGTCGGCACTGATTCACTTGCCAATGAAAGTCCTGGCTGCATTCGGTCTGTTCATGATTGCGCTGCACAATCTGCTGGACAGGTATTCTCTTCAGAGGCCGTTTGGTAACCCGAACTTTGGCATCGGCAGCAAACTCTGGCTCATCCTTCACCAACAAGGCCTCTTTTTTATTGATGGCGCACCAAGTCCGGTCGTCCTGGTTCTGTATCCTTTGATTCCCTGGGTTGGCGTGATGGCAGTCGGCTATGCGCTCGGAGCGCTTTACAAAAAGGATCCTGCAGAACGAAAGAGGTTGTTGGCAATCATTGGACTGGGCGCCATTGGACTCTTCTTTGTGATTCGTGGAATCGACAGCTACGGTGATCCGCAAAAGTGGGTGTGGCAGAGCAGGGGACTTATCTACACTGCGTTATCCTTCCTGAATACGACGAAATATCCGCCGTCGCTTTTGTATCTATTAATGACGTTGGGCCCGGCAATACTTGCGTTAGCTGTTTTTGAAGCAGGTAATGCGAAAGCGCCGGCAGGTTTGCAAAAGTTCTTCATTACCTTTGGACGTGTGCCGTTGTTCTTTTATCTCCTGCAGTGGCCAACAGCCCACCTCATTTCGCTTCTGTTGCATTTCGCGGCAGGTAAACCAACCTGGTGGTTATTCAAGACTCCAATCAATTGGAACAACATCGGGCCTGATATGGGATTCAATCTCGTAGTGGTCTATTTGAGCTGGATCGCAGGTGTGTTGTTGCTGTATCCGCTGTGCAAATGGTTCGCAGGAGTGAAGCAGAGAAGAAGGGACTGGTGGTTGTCGTATCTGTAGGTGCACTGAGCTTTGAGCTTTGTACTTGGAGTTTTGTACTTTGAATTGTTGTTAGCTCAGAGCGTGTCTTCACTCCGTCAGGAGTGGCATGTTTATAGCACCCGCACAAATCTACCTCCGGCGCCTGCGGCGAAGTTCTTCTTTTGGTGGCTGATGCTATAGACATTTCACTCCTAGCGGAGTGAACCTTGGACAAAGAACATAGAGCACAGCACAGAGCACCCTACAAATAACGAAACACTAAACAAAGCACA
>DATEXA010000377.1:0-9434 GCA_035257465.1 Pyrinomonadaceae bacterium
ATGTGAGCACGGCGGGCACTCTGAATGCCGTGTTAGCGAGTTTGCCGAAAGCCGAGGAGACCTCGCTCAACACGAAGTCTGGAACTACTCGCGTTGCTCAGCTTAGCTTTTTACCAGCGGAGGACGTGTTGAAGATTGGAGAGAAAAGACGTTACGCGATTCAACTTGATTCGGACGTTGCTCTCAGCCTGGCTCTACTGGCACTTAGATTTGATCCAAAGGTTGTAAAGGTCCACGCCGTTTCGGCCGGCTCACTCTTAGGACCGCAGGATGGGCAGGGCGCCACCTTTGCCCAATCGATCGACGTGAATGGTGTTTGTCTCATTTCAATCTCAACCTTGAATAGCAAGGTCTCAATTAAAGGATCCGGTGCGCTGATCTTTGTCGACCTTGAAGCGATTGGGGCGGGTGACGCCTCACTTGTTTTCGACAAGCAGACTTCCCATCTCGTTGCCACTGATGCTCGCGATGTGGTGACCCGAGTGATGCAGGGAACCGCCACCGTGAAGGAGTAAATGTTCGAAATAGCCAAAAGGCGGAACGCGGCCTTGCAACGCGGCGACTGGGTGAGCAGAAGTAAATCTACTGGTCGCCGCGTTCCTATGTCGGCTTGTCTAAGCGCGCGTGGTTTCTCACTGATCGAACTGGTTATCACTATTACCGTGCTGACCATTATGACGCTCGGCGTTATGCCGCTCGTCAAGGTGGCTGTGAGACGGCAGAAGGAGCAACAGTTGAGAGAGGCTCTTCGGCAGATGCGCACTGCGATCGATGAGTTTCACCGCGACACAATCGGAATGAATTGTTCCGCGGGTGGACTTGGAGGAGTTCCGCAGCCGGGTGCGCAGCCGGGCGTCCAGCCCGGAAGTACCACGATTGATCCGCGTAGCAAAGTAGTGATCAGCGATTGCACTATTTTTGGTGTCGACAACCCTGATCATTTTCCGCCCACACTCGAAACTTTATCGGAGGGAGTCAATGTGATCGCGCGTTCGGGCTCTGGAACAGGGGGGCGGGGACTCCAAAGCACCGGCACGAATCCCTCGAGTAGTAGTTCCGTTCTGGACTCTCAACTCGCTACAAAGAAGAAAGTTTATTTACGCGAGCTTCCGATCGACCCAATCACCGGTAAGAAGGATTGGGACCTGAAGTCTTGCTATGACGCAACGGATTCGACCTCCTGGGGCGGGGAGAACGTGTTTGATGTCCGCTCAAAGTCCAAGGCCAAATCATTAAATGGAGAGCAGTACAGTGATTGGTAAGTTACAAGAGCCAGGCGCGGTGCGTGGTTTCACGCTGCTTGAGTTGATGATTGTTATTTCCATAATCATCATCCTTGCTGCGATTACCCTACCTCAGTATCAGCGAACTATAGTGGCGACTCGTGAGGCGGTTTTGAGGGACGATCTAAGTAGAATGAGATCCCTGATCGATCAATTTGCAGCGGACAAAGGTCGACTGCCGCAGTCACTCGATGAGCTTGCATCCGAAAGTTATATGCGCGAAGTGCCGGTCGATCCTTTTACGAATCAGAAGGACTGGGCAATCACCACCGGCGAGGATCCCAACTCAACCGAAGGTCAATCGGGAATGACGGACATCCACAGCAGCTCCGCAGAGGTTTCCACCGAAGGCACCCCGTACAGTGAATGGTAAACACTCAGATTGCAGATTTGAGTTGAAATCCAAATTCGTCCTTTTCTTTGCGTGGGATTTTATTTAGCAACAATCTTCAATCTGAAATCTGCAATCTTCAATAACTTATGCCCAATCTCATCTCCCGAATAATCGAACCCTGGTATCCAGCGACTGCTATCGGTTTAGAAAAAGCGGTCGCATCAGTAGTTCACCTCGAAAAAGGTCGAGGCAATACCTTCACGGTTCGGCGAGCTGCTACTTTTAATATTGATGACTCAATCATCAGTCCCGACTTTGAGAACCGCAACATCGCAAATCCAGCACAACTCGCAACCGTACTGAGTGAACTCGCCAACAGCGCCGGCCTGGTTCGGCAAAAGCGTTGGTCTTTAAGTCTCCCGGAAGCGACCGCACGCACGCTCGTGTTGACCATGGAAAGTCCGGCGCAGAGTGCATCCGAACTTCAGGATGTTTTGCGTTGGAAAATGGAACGCGGGTTCGGTGCTCCGCTGGAGGATTTGTCGGTGTCCAGAGAACCCCTGGGCAAAGATGATCAAGGTCGAGATCGTTACCTCACGATAGCGATCCGGAAAGATATTCTTGCCGAATACGAGGCAGTACTGGCTTCTCTTGGTTGGCGCGCTGGCTTAATTCTGCCTCGACATCTGGGAGAATCCCAATGGTTACTCCGAAACGGCACGCCGGGCGATTCGCTCTTGCTCAGCCGTTCAGACAATGGGTTTACGGCTGTAATTCTGCGTGGACGGCATCCGCTGATCGTTCGAACTGTTACCTGTCCCGATCATGAATGTGAAGACGAGTTCTACCGACTGTTGCTGTTCTATCGGGATCGCCGTGCTAATGACGGCAATGAAAGCGTCATGACACTCAACCGTCTGATGGTGGTGGGTAATGGCTTGTTGACGAGGGAAAGGGCCGGTGAAATCGTCAACGAGACGACAGGCGGCAATTTGCGACCATTGGGCGCGCAAGACCTTGGCTTGCATATTCCCGGACGCGACCTCAGTTTCGACGCCATTGCAGCTCCCGCCGGCCTTGCAAGTCTCTCCTCTTAGGTATTTCCTCGGGCTGCTCGTGAAACAATTCTGTTTTTGAGTACGTAAACCCTTACGGATCATGACTACTGTTGCATCTCGCGCTGTTACCAATTTTCGCCAGGATCTGACCTCGGTTAATGATTGCGACCTCGTCGCTAGTGCCGTCTCCGGTCTTGAAGGCAGTTTTGAGGAACTGGTAAGACGTTACCAGCGGCCGATTTCCGCCTATGTTTATCGGATGGTTGGTGACTACGAGTCCGCACTCGATCTGACACAGGAGATCTTCATCAAGGTCTACAGGTCGCTGCGACGCTACCGTACAGAATTCAAGTTTTCTACTTGGATTTACAAAATTGCGCACAACTCTGCCGTCGATCACCTGCGACGGATCAATACACGCGAACAGTCGTTGATTAGCGGCTCCGAAGGAGATCACTACGAACTCCCTATTGAAAGCACTCGGCCAAGCCCGGAACAGGAAAGCGAACGAAAGGAACGCCGCATCGAGATCGAAGCGGTGGTGCGGACGCTTCCAGCCAACTACCGAGAACTCGTGATTCTTCGACACTCCCAGGATCTGACCTACGAAGAAATTGTAGAAGTTACGGGCCTTCCCCTCGGCACTGTGAAGAACCGTCTCTTTCGAGCTCGAGAAATGATGCGACAGCAGTTCGTGGAAAAGGGAATTACCGGTATCTGAAATGGCGACGCGAGCAACTACGGCAAAGCTTTGTAATCCAAACCTGATTCACGCTTACATTGACGGCGAGTTGGAAGGTTTTTCGCACGCGGTGTTCGCGGCCCATATCGATGAATGCGCCGGTTGTCGTTCCGAGTTGCGGGCTCATCAACAATTTATCTGCGAGCTTGACTCTGTACTGACCGATGAGGTTGAAGTTTCGGTCCCTGTCGATTTTTCGCGCGTCGTTGCTGCCCGAGCCGTTAGCGATATGAGCGGAGTTCGATCTGTGGCCGAGAATAAAAAGGCGTTGACGATTTGTCTGGTCTTCAGCCTTGCCGGCTTTGCATTAGTTGGAGCAGCAACACGCCAGTTGACTATTGGTCTGGCCCAAAGGCTAATCAGAAGGGTTTTTGGTTTGGTCGATTTTGTTTGGCACACGATCTACGATTCGATTGCAAGTCTTGCCGTGATCTCCCGTGTCCTCGGCAGGAAGTTTATTGTTGAGACTGGAAACATAACCGTTGCGATAATCTTACTCGCTCTCGGCGTTCTTCTGCTTTCCCGTTTGATCTCCAACTATCATCGCGCGGGCGCAATCGATTAAAGGCTGCCTGGCGGCATGATTACCTCGTCTCCACAACACGTTGGCTTTTACCCATCGCAATTCAAAGCCATAGCAAGGCTCACTGATCTACTGCGCTTCGCGGCATTCGCACTATGCTTTTGTGTGACCGTTGTGGTTGTGCAGGCGCAGACAAGTTTTGCAGGCGACTCAAGCGAGTCAGTGATTGAGATCACCGGCGTAACGAACAGCACTGTGTTCGGGATGGGGAAAACGATCCGAATTACCGGAACGGTCAAACAAGGTGCTATTGCCTGCGGCGGCGATGTGATCGTTGCAGGAAGTGTTGAGGGCGACGTAGCCTCGATCGGAGGTTCAGTAGTTCAGCTTGCTGGAGCAAAGATTGGCGGTGATGTGATCGTCATGGGAGGCACATATAAACATGTCGACACGGTGCCTCAACGAAACGGCTCCTCAATGACCATCATGTACGCCGGTTATCAAGAGGAGATCCGCAACATCATGCGAAGCCCAACAGGTTTGTTACGACCAACCTGGTCCTCCGGTTACCTGGGTATAAGACTCCTCGCGATTGCTTTCTGGTTTGTTGTTGCATTGGCACTTACGGCAGCGATGCCGGGAACGATAAGCCGCGGATCGGCACGTTTGCAGTTAACGAGCCTCAGGGTTGCGATGATAGGCAGTACCGGTGCTCTCGTCGTTTTTGCCGGCGTTCTGGCGAGTCTTTGGGTCCTACCGCAAACTATCGGCGCCCTCGTGGGTGTCATGTCGCTGATGTTGATGCTCGTGGCCTGGCTCTTTGGACGTGTTGTATTGGCGGCGGCAACTGGAAGGTGGCTTCAGCGGAAATACATTCCACTTGCAAAGCACTCTGAGTCTGTGGCACTCCTGTTGGGCACAGTCTTCTGGGTACTTCTCACTTCGTTGCCTTATATTTGGCCGATCGTCGTCATCATGATGGTGGTAGTCAGTCTTGGTCTAGCCCTTACATCCAGATATCAGGGCGGATGGCGCCGGACTCCTGGCTTCTGAGCGATACATATCCCAGTCCAATTTGAGGCATCATATTCCCGCCGAACTCGTGTTCGGAGGAATTCCTGTGCAACTTTGACGCAGTTCAAACGTTTTACGAGCGGGATTCCTTATCGCTGCCTTTCGTTTTGGGACGTTTATAAAACAGAACATTCTCCGCGTCTGTTGCGTAAAAACCTCTGGCATTCGCCAGTGAAAGTGTTCCTCTTAAACGATCTGCAGTCATAAAACCGCGCTTTGCGGTGTTCACATTACAGGAGAAAGGACGAGTAGATGAGGGCGCTCTTCTTTGCAGCCGCGATAGGAATCGCCGGTCTCATTTCAATTAATTCAAGCTTTATCTCAAACGCAGCAGGTCTACAACAGACTCCGGATCCAGGTATTCAAGCCAAAGGCGCGCTCGGCGAGGTCAAGTCAATCGACGCAAGTTCCAAGTTGGTAACAATCAAGACTGACGCAGGGTCAGAGGTCATGGTTTTCTACACTGATCGAACCACATATAAGAAACTTGCGCCGGGTGAAACGTCACTTACCAATGCCACTGACATTTCGTTTTCCGACATCGGAGAAGGCGATCGTATCTATGCACGTGGCAACGTTGCGAAAGATCGGAAGTCAGTCTCCGCGTTGCAAATCATTGTCATGTCCAAAGGTGACATCGCCAAGAAGCAGGACGCCGAAAGACGTGAATGGCGAGTTCGTGGAATTCTTGGGGTCATCTCGGCTCTGAAAGCCGATTCTCAAGAAATCACTATCCAGTCGCGAACAATGGCTGGCACTCAATCGGTGATTATTCCCGTCGGCGATAAGACTGAGATGCGCCGGTATGCACCCGATTCGATCAAGTTTAGCGACGCGAAGCCAAGTACATTTGGTGAACTCAAGGTGGGCGATCAGTTACGTGCACTTGGCGATCGAGCGCCCGACGGAACCCACTTCACGCCTCAAAAGGTCGTAACCGGTAGCTTCCGAACGATCGCCGGCGTTGTCACCGCGATTGACCCGGCGACAAAGGAGATCAAGATTAACGAACTTGAGAAGAAACATCCGCTGACAATCGTGATCAAACAGGATTCCGTTTTGCGCAAGTTCCCGGCAGCGTCCGAGATGGGCGCGATGATGGGTGGGTTTCGTGGCGCAGGGGGTGGTCCAGGTGGTCCGGGCGGTGCGCCGCCTCAAGGTGGTCAGGGACAGGGGCAGGGTGCGCGGCCGCCAGGCGCCGGTCCAGGCGGACCCGGAGGCCCTCGAGGTGGTGGCTTCAATATCAACGACATGCTGGAACGCCTGCCAACAATTTCGGTAGCCGATGTTAAGGTCGGCGACACAATCATCGTTTCCAGTACGCAGGGAGTAGATCCAGGTCGTTTGACTGCGATTGCTCTCGTGTCAGGCGCAGATACTCTTTTGACGATGCTTGCACCAAGACCACAGCAAGGTCAGGCTCCAAATCCAGCTGGAGGCCTTGGTGGAAGTGGAATCTCTTTCGGCATCGGTTTGCCATAACAATTAATACGTCAAAGCTCATGGACGCTTGTAGATTTCCCTCGACGTCCATGAGTTGGTGAGTACCCATATAGGTGTCACGGCTTATCCCCAAGGCTTAGATATGAACTCTACTCGACGCACCCTTCTTTATTTTCTTTCAATTGTACTAGTTCTTGCTTTGGCTTCGGTCAGTGTCTACGGCCAAGTTCGTGGTGGCTTAAGAGGTTTGATTACTGACGAACTCGGCGCAGCCATCGTAGGCGCAAGTGTCACTCTAACGGACGCCACCGGGGCCCAGAAAAAGACAACGACCAATGCCGAGGGTATCTTTACCTTCACGGCCCTGGCTCCCGGTAAGTACTCGATCTCAGCGGTCGCGCCTGGCTTTGCTGTTTCCGATAACAAGGAAGTGGAAGTCAACAACCAGCGGCAAACGCTCGACCTTACACTCAAGGTGACTATCGAAGAGAAAGTTACTGTTGGTGCTGAAACCTCGATCAGTACGGAAGCTACAAACAACGCGAACCAAACTGTTATCGGCGGAAAAGATCTTGATGCATTGCCGGACGATCCCGATGAATTGGCTGCGGCATTACAGGCGCTCGCCGGACCGTCGATCGGGCCAAATGGTGGGCAGATCTTTATTGACGGATTTACGGGTGGAAATCTTCCTTCGAAGGATTCCATTCGCGAGATCCGCATCAATCAGAATCCATTCGCAGCAGAAAACGATCAGCCATCGGGTCGTATCGATATTCTGACACGTCCCGGGACTGACAAACTCCGTGGAGGAGCTTCGTTCAATTTCAACGATGAGAGTTTGAACTCGAGAAACCCGTTCGCGATCAGTTCCAGCAAGCGAACGCCCTTTCAAATTCGTCAATACAACTTCAATCTTAGTGGGCCACTCGTTAAGCGTAAAGCTTCATACTTTGTAGAGTTCAATCGCGGCGAGACCGATGACAACGAACTTATTCGAGCCACTGTCCTCGATTCGTCATTGAACACACTTCAGGTTGGTCAGGGCTTTCTGGTGCCGAGACGAAACACTAGCTTCAGCCCTCGTCTGGATTACGCTATCAACACAACCAACACTCTGATAGCTCGTTACAACTTCTTCCGCTTTCGCGCAGAGGATCAAGGTGTCGGCGGTTTCAACCTACCCGAGCGCGGCTACGATGTAGTCTCGACTTCGCACAACGTTCAATTCACTGAGACTGCAGTCTTGAATCCAACCACAGTCAATGAAGTCCGATTTCAGTATACGCACGGTCAAAACGAAAACATTGGTAACAACACAGTTCCGGCTCTAAACGTGAACAGTTCGTTCAACTCCGGCGGTTCGCAAATTGGTCACGCGATCAATACGCGTGACAGTTGGGAGTTAAGCAACTTTACTGCGGTTCAAAGAGGACCACACGCAATCAAGTTCGGCGGAAGAGTTCGGCACGTCAGCGTTGATGATACAAGCCCGCAAAACTTTGGTGGCACATGGACCTTCAATGGCGGCTTCGGACTGACGAGTATTCAGCGCTATCAGCTGACGCTTCAGTTGCAGCAGCAAGGGAGGACGTCGGCTGAGATTCGCGCCGCGGGTGGTGGGGCATCGTCCTTCAGTATTAATGAAGGCAATCCCTTTGCTGATGTGAGTCAAACAGACTACGGAGTTTACATCCAGGATGACTGGCGTTACAGACCAAACATCACACTAAGCTATGGCTTGCGTTACGAGACCCAATCGAATACTCATAGCAAATACGACTTCGCACCGCGCGTTGCAGTTGCCTGGTCTCCGGGTGCTGCCAACAGTGCCAAGCCTCCGAAGACGGTTATCCGCTTTGGAACCGGTTTCTTTTACAACCGTTTCAGCGAAAACTGGACGTTGACCTCCCATCGCTACGATGGAGTTAACGTCGAACAGACATTCATTACTGAACCGGTTGATCGACTTCAGCCACCGTCAGTGTTAGAGCAACAACTTCCTAACGTGGCTGGAATCTATAACATTCTGAATCAGTTCAATCCGAATACAGTACCGTCAGTAGCTGGAGTTCCCGGAACTCAACAAACAATCTGGCGAGTAGATCCGAATTTGCAGAATCCAACTGTGTGGGTCATCGGCTCTCAGGTCGAACGACAGCTGCCACGCAATATCACGATGACAGTGGGCTTCTATAACATTCGTATCACTCACGTCATTCGCACGCGAGACATCAATGCGCCGATACCGGCGACAATCACAACTCTAACCCCGAATGGCCGACGACCCGACCCAAGCCTCGGTGAGATTTATCAATACGAGGCTAGTGGTCAATTCAACCAACGTCAGTTCTTCGTCGGATTTAATAACCGGTTGAGCAGAGCACTAACCATTCAGGGCAACTACTCGTTAAGCAAGACTACCAACGACACCGACGGTCAGGGCAACAATGCGTTTCCTATGAACTCCTACGACACGAGAGGTGAGTTTGGACGCGCAACGTTTGATGTGCGCCACCGATTTGTTGTCTTCGGCACGATCAACTTACCTTGGTACAAGGTAGTGGTGAATCCTTTCATCTCAGCGAATACAGGTCCGCCCTTCAACATCATCACGGGGCAAGATCTGAATCTTGATCGTCAAGTAAATGAACGGCCAAGCTTTGCTGGACCCGACGCGAACTGCGCATTGTCGACAATTCGCTGCACGCGATTTGGTAACTTCAACCTTAGACCACTTCCCGGTGAGACACTCGTCCCACGCAATTACGGCAATAGCCCGAGCACTGTGACTCTGAATATGCGTATCAGCCGAACATTCCAGTTTGGCGAGATCCATCGCGGCAATGCGGCAGCAGCCAGACCACAAGGACAAGCCGCGCCGTCCAGTGCCGGCGGTGGAGAAAAGCGAGGAGGTCCCGGTGGTCCAATGCTGGCTGCTGGTGGCGGCGGCGGCGCTTCTGCAAAGGTGGCAGCC
>DATEXA010000378.1:0-6452 GCA_035257465.1 Pyrinomonadaceae bacterium
ACTGCGCTGGGCCGCCGATGGTAACGCCCTGACTTATGCGGTTACCGTCGGTGACGTTTCTAACCTGTGGAGTCAGTTAATTTCGGGTGACCGAGCGAAACAACTTACGAGCTTCAGATCCAATCGCATCTTTTCATTCGATTGGTCGCCAGATGGCAAGCGATTGATTCTTAGTCGCGGTGCGGTAACGAGCGACGTAATTGTGATCAGCAACTTTCGCTGAAGTTGGTAATTGATTAAGAGCGGCTCGAATGTCGTCGTTTGTCGGTCTTTCCTTGTAGTTCAGCTCGACCTTCGCCCAAGTGACAAGACCTGATTTGTTAATCACAAAGACCGTCGGCCTGGGAATACCTTCAAACTTTTGCCCGTTGTAATCTGGATCGCGAATTCCATAGGCATCGATCACTCGATGGCCAGGATCAGAAAGAAGCCGGTAATCCAGTTTGCCCTTTCCATCAGCGGCGATCTTTTCCGCAAACTCTCTGTTTTGGGCCGGACTGTCCACGCTGATCGCAAGCAGGTTCAATGATTCGTTTGGTTTTTTTAAGAACCGTAGCTCAGCTAACTGCTGAGCACAGTAAGGTCACCAATACCCACGATAGAACGCGAGGACGGTTGGACCATTTGCGCGTAAATCAGACAGCTTCACTATCTGTCCGTTTTGATCCTCGAGTGCGAAATCCGGAGCCACTTGCCCGACCTCGACTGGGTTCGACCGAGATTTCAATTCAGCTTCTTGTCTGGAGTTCAACGAAGAGTTTGTGCAAGAGAGTGCACTGAGAATGAGTATCAGTACGCCAATAAGTTTTGTCTTCATACGATTGAGAATCGACGCTCAAGAGTTGCGAATCGGTAGAGGCTGCAGAGGAAAGAGTACGACAGGAGAACTGAAACGCGCAAAAATAACGAGAAGGGCTGTCCCCGCGATGTCTACTCAGCACGACTGCGTGCAGAAGAGAACTGCTGATGGTTGAAATCATCCCGTATCGCAACGCTCGACATGGTTGATATAGAATTTACTTAACGAATCAACAGGAGGCATTTAATCATGGCTTGGGTCCAAACCATTCCTGAAGAGCAAGCCACAGGTGATCTCGCAATCGTCTACGGCAAAGCCCGCGACCGAGCAGGCGTCTTGCCTAATATCGCCCGACTTCAAAGTCTGCGTCCCGGGGCCCTAAGTCGCAGCTTTGACCTCTACTGCCAACTGATGGACGCGCCCGGCGGATTATCGAGGAGAGAACGCGTGTTGATTGCTACCGTGGTGTCTCAGATTAACGGTTGTTTTTACTGAATGGAATCACATGAGAAGGACCTCCGGTCGGAGGTTGGAGATGAAGCTCAAGTTCACGCAATTCAAAAAGATTATCGCGGAGCGTCACTGTCTGCTCGCGAGCTGGCCTTGCTGGATTATGCGGTCAAGCTGACCCAAACACCGAAGGAGATCACGCACGATGATCTGCATACACTTCGGTCCCAAGGTTTCACAGATGAGCAACTTGTCGACGCAGTGCATTGCATTGGCTATTTTAATTTTATTAACCGTGTACTGGACGGGTTGGGTGTCGATCCGGAGCCGGCAATGCGTTATCCGCACGAGCACGCGGACACTGCAACGAAGCCCCGACCGTAGCTGTATAGATTTCTTGGTGCGAGGCCCGTAGCTCGGATCTCGTCAAACGGATTATGCCCGAGGGGCCTACGGTCCTTAATGTTATTTATCTGCTTCTTGGCAATACAGTTGGCGCAGTCGAGCCATATCTGAAAGTTAAAGCCCTCGATCCCACCTTGGCGAGTGAATTATTCAAAGCGATCTAATAAGGATAAGATTCTCACGTTGTCATCTTGTCCGACGGGTGCGCATATCTTGCCGACATACGGATTTCTAATCGTACTTGCGTTCGCCGGCGGGATTTGGGTGTGTCGGAAATTCAACGCATCCGCTCGGCCCGCTTCTGTAAGCGCTATCTTTTTCCCCAATTGTTCGAAGAGCTTCGTTCCCACGTCGCGCTCTAATTGGTGCATCCGTACAGAAACAGTCGGTTGGCTGAGATTAACTTCCTCGGCAGCGCGCGTGTAGTTCAAAGGCTTTGCCACGCTCAGGAAGATCTGTAGATCACGGACTTCCATGGAATCATTCGAACGCAATATAGTAATCGTTGGATCAATTCATTTCACCAATGATTTGAAGAATAATAACATGCATCCTGAAGGGACAGCACAATCTCTATGCGAATAAGACTAACCGTAGCAGCGCTGTTTTTACTCGCATCTGTCGACACAGCCCAAACCCCAACTGGCTCAGACGCCTGGGCGCCCATTAGGCCACTAGTTGGGATCTGGGAAGGAACGGGAAAAGGTCAACCGGGTGTTCCAAGGTTCAACGGTGAATACCGCTTCGTTCTGAACGACAAGTTTCTGCACGTGCAAAACAAGAGCACCTATGACCCTCAGCCTAAAAATCCAAAAGGAGAAGTTCATGAAGACTGGGGGATGATCAGCTTCGATAAAGGCAGAAAGAAATTTGTCCTCCGACAGTTCCACGTCGAAGGTTTCGTAAATCAGTTTGTTATGAACTCAAGCGATGAAGGCAAGACCATTGTGTTCACGTCTGAAAGCATCGAGAACATTCCCACGGGGTTTAGGGCTCGCGAAACTTACAAGATAGTTGGTCCTGACGAATTCATAGAGATCTTTGAAATTGCCGAGCCCGGAAAGGACTTTGAGGTTTACAGTGAGAGTAATTTCCGACGCAAAAAGTAACCCTCTCACCGAGGTGAGCCATGAAGCATAGAATCGCTAACACGCTTCTTATTTTGAACTTGCTGGCTTTGACAGCACTACTTATGCGTCCCTACGGCATCACGCCTTTAACTTCTGCGCAGGTCCCATCGACACCTGCAAAGGACAATCCGGAACTCGCTCGTCTGATGGATGAAGATCAGGCGGACCGTATTCCAGGGGCCAAGTCTATTGACTGGAAAATCGTCGGCCCACGTGATGTCGCGCGAATCAAACGCGTGAAGGAACTTTATACCCAGAATCAGCTAAAGACCGGAGGGGATTATTATCATGCGGCGATGATCCTACAACATAGCGACATTGCAGATGACTATCTGTTGGCGCATGAGCTATGCGTCGCTGCCATCAGTAAAGGAGATAAGCGGGGCAAGTGGTTAGCGGCGGCCAGTGAGGACCGCTTCTTGATGACCATCGCTCGCCCTCAACGCTTCGCAACACAATTTCGTTGTGATGGCCCGAATTGCGAATTCCATCTCTACAAGATGGATGAAGGCGTCACCGACGAATTGCGACGAGTGCTTGATGTGCCGTCACTAGCGGAAGCGAAGGCCCGCGAAGCCAGGATGCAGCAAAAGAAGTGATACTTGGTCCAGACGAGTTCACTGAGGTCTTTGAGATTGCGGAACCAGGAAAGGATTTTGAGGTTTACAGTGAAAGCCATTTCAAAAGCAAAAAGTGATTCACACGTGAGGTTGAACGATAGTCAGAATGAAGAGGTCTTGCGCGAGTGGCGCGAGTCAGCCTTTTACTGGCAAAAGCATGCCGACACAATCCGCACGATGTTCGGTCCAATTACGCAAGCCCTCATCGAGGACGCCAAGATCATTGACGGCGATGCAGTGCTGGATGTGGCTGGTGGTGCGGGCGAACCGTCACTCACAATCGCGCAAACGGTTGGACCAACAGGATCGGTTATCTGTACTGACGTTACGGCAGAGATGGTCGGCGCAGCGACGAACGAAGCGCAACGACATGGAGTGACCAACATTACGTTCGGGCAATGTGCGGCTGAGTCTCTCCCATTTGAAAGCAATTCGTTTGATGCAGTGGTTTGTCGATTGGGAGTAATGTTCTTCCCTGATCCTTTGGCCGGCCTAAGCGAGATGTTGAGGGTATCAAAGCCTGAGGGCTGGTTGTCGCTCGCGGTGTGGGACAAAGCCGAACTCAATCCGTTTTCTTACCTGATTACTAATGTTCTTGCCCGACACCTAGGCGCTACCACGCCCGTCGACCCTAACGCGCCCGATGCTTTTCGTTTCGCTGAGTACGGCCGTCTGGCCCAGATTCTTGCGAAGGCAGGAGCTGTCGACGTCAGCGAGCGCGTGCTCAAGTTTCAGATTGCTGCCCCGATTTCGTTGGAGCATTTTTGGCAGATGCGTTCGGAGACTTCGGGGACGCTACGAGAAAAGTTGGCTACGCTGTCGCCGGTTCTAGCTGACGTGATCGCGAAAGAGGCTCAGGAAGCAGTACGCCAGTACTTCTCCAATAACCAGATGAGTATTCCGGCGCAAGTGATCATCGTGACGGGACGAAAACCATAATGGCCTTCACTGGAATCGCAAACGCTCAATTGATTGAAACTCTGAAGGAGACTCGCGCGCGCACATTAGAGCTCGTCAATGATCTTAGCGACGAACAGTTGATTGGTCCACGTTTACAGATCGTGAATCCACTCCAGTGGGAGATTGGTCACTTAGCATGGTTTCAGGAGTTCTGGATCTTGCGGCATCTCGGCGGTCAGCCTCCGATACTCGCACATGGAGATGAACTTTACGACTCGGCGCGTGTGGCCCACGACACTCGTTGGGATTTGCCATTGCTTCAACGCAACGAGACGTTGGCTTATATGCAGCGAATTCTTGATAGTGTAATCAATCAAGTTAGTGATGAGACTGCCCTGGAGGATTCAGACGGCTACAATCAAGATTACTTTCTGAACCTCGTCCTGCTGCACGAGCAGATGCACGATGAAGCCATCACTTACACTCGTCAGACTCTGAGTTATCCTGCGCCGGCAATCGCGGCATTCAATGGGATTCACTATGCGAAACAAGATGCGCCAATTCCTCAAACTAACAACGACCTAACGGCTGATGCAAAAATTCCCGGTGGTAAGTTCATTCTCGGAAATGATTCCGAACTGGGTTTCACTTTCGATAATGAGCGATTAGCACACGAGGTTGAGCTGGCTCCTTTTGCAATCTCAAAAACGGCCGTTAGCAATGGTGAATTTCAACATTTTGTTGATGATGACGGCTATCGAAGGGACGATTTTTGGAGTGCCGAGGGTTGGCAGTGGCGAATCGGTGTTAATGCAGAACATCCCGTCTATTGGCAGCAAGAAGCAAATGGTCGCTGGTTGCGGCGCAACTTCGATGAATGGGTCGTGCTCGACGAACGCCTACCCGTGATCCATGTCAATTGGCACGAGGCGAATGCTTATTGCCGTTGGGCCAATCGACGTCTGCCAACGGAAACGGAGTGGGAGATGGCGGCAAGTGCCGAACCATCGGCAAATGGACTGGAGTTGTCAGACCACAAGCGAGGATTTCCCTGGGGTGACGAACCCCCAACTGTAGAACAGGCCAATCTGGATTGGCGTGGGCTCGGATGCGTTCCGGTTGAGGCGCTACCGTTAGGGGGCAGTGCCTTCGGATGCCGTCAAATGATCGGCAACGTGTGGGAATGGACGGCCAGCGACTTCCAGCCTTATCCCTGCTTCGTCGCCGGTCCTTATAAGGAGTATTCCGAACCTTGGTTTGGAAATCATAAAGTCCTTCGCGGCGGTTGTTGGGTAACTCGTTCGCGCCTCATTCATAACAGCTATAGAAATTTCTACACACCTGACCGCCGCGACGTATGGGCGGGTTTCCGCACGTGTGCACTTCAGAGCTAGAAAGAATGAGGATTGGAATAGTCACCCCGGCGCCGCCGGACTCACTCCACGGAAACCGGATTACAGCGTTACGCTGGGCCACGATTCTCAGACGACTTGGCAATAGGGTTTCAATTGTTCAGACCTACGCGGGAGAGCCGTATGACCTATTAGTAGCCTTACACGCGAGAAAGAGCCATCGAGCCGTCATTGACTTTCGTCGGCAGACGGCAGAAGGGCCGATGATTGTTGCTCTCACAGGAACCGATGTATACCGCGATATTCTGACCAGTCGCGCGGCAAGAGATTCACTCGACCTGGCGACGAGGATTGTCGTGCTGCAACCAAAGGCAACCAAGGAACTGAGGCCAAGTTGGCAGAAGAAGGCCCGCGTAATTTATCAGTCAGTTAAAAATCGCCAGGCGCTGAGAAATAACATTCGCGATAAAGAACTCACGAGTTTTGATGTATCTGTCATCGGACACCTCCGTGCTGTTAAAGATCCTTTCCGCACCGCGATGGCGGCGCGATTGCTTTCTGATTCGTCAAGAGTTCGAGTCTTGCAAGTTGGTGGCGCGATGACAGAGGCAATGGCCAACAGAGCGCGCAATGAAATGAGCATTAATAAACGGTACAGATGGCTAGGTCAGCTATCACAGTTACGCGTCTTTCAAGTACTCAAGAAGAGCTCTCTTTGTGTGCTGTCATCTCGGATGGAAGGAGGCGCGAACGTGTTGTCGGAAGCGATAGCGGCGTCCGTGCCGATTCTTGCTTC
>DATEXA010000379.1:0-28233 GCA_035257465.1 Pyrinomonadaceae bacterium
TTGAACCTGATCTTGGTTTTTGCCGATGAGAAGACCTCGCCCTGATAGCTAACTCTCTTCTTCGCCTGGGAGTGCAGGTGGCCGTTTGTGCTTTGCCTTTCGGCCTGCGGGCCGCGCAATCTCGTCAGGCTTTGAACGTGATAAAGGATGTCCAGGAGGTGCGTTAGGTTTTCGAATACTGTCATAGAGAGGACGTTCGGATTTGCTCTTTCCAACCTTCTGTGAAGAAGTCTTTCTGTCCATTTGTAGATCCTACTTCCAGTTGTAACGGTGCCCGATGCTAGCCCCCGCTAAGACCAGGTGTCAACAAACAAACCAACAGCGCTCAGGCACCCAACCGCAATTGGATGCCTGAATTCCAGTCGGATCTAGTAGAGATTTAGGCTTCGCTTCCGCGCGGTGTTTTGGAGAGGATCCTTAGCGCGGTTGTGGTTTCGTTACGGCGGCGCTGCTGGAATTCGGTAACCCAGTTGGTCACCGTACCCACCATATCGCGCGCTGTTTCGCGAGCTGAAGTTACCTTTGGTTTCACAGCCGGACGATTATTCTCGCCCTTTTTTACTATTCGGATTCTTTTCTTATCTGACATTGCTATTTTTTCGGGTTTTGCGCTGATTCTTTGCTGTATCAACGAAATCGCCGCCACACAGTTCCCAAATTCTTAAACCTAGAACGCTGTTGCTTACTAATCCTGCAAAGAAGAGGCCACATCAGTTAACGCGCAAACGGATCGTAAAAAGGGCCAAGTTTTGTATTAGAGTCGAAAAATTGTGGAAGGTTGCCAGAAAAGCTCGGTCGCAAACAGTACACACCACGCGAACATAATGGTAGTTACTCAGACAGTCAGCTGTTTTCACTCGGATTTGCGTTCTTTTCTCTCATGTCCATCTCCCAAACTATTTTGTGAGTCTTGTAGATGATCATAGCCAAGACGATCGCGGCACCGATATTTACATACTTAAGACCATTAACCATCTTGCGAGTGCCATATGCCACCAGTAAGGCGTTGATGACAATTATGGCCAGACGGAATTCAGTCGGTCCGAGTTTGAAGAAACTTATGTTCAATCGATCCGTTGCTGCAAAGCCGAGGAAGGTCGAGACCTCATAACCCGCGAAAATTGCGAGCATGATCAGAATCTGGTAGCGGGATTTCCCTGGAAGTATGAAGGCGTAACCGATGATGATGGAACACAGAAACACGTAATCAAGCAGATGATCCATGTAATAGCCCCACCGGACCAAACCAGTGTTTCGATATTTCCCGATCTTTCCATCGTAGTGATCGGTCACATACTGGAGGAAGATCATTAGCGAGACCATCCAGAGCCATCTGAGATCACGGGCAGCCATAGAAGAAAAAAGCAGAATCATTGCCGACCAGATCAAGGTCATCATGGTCAGATGGTATGTTTGCAGCCAGCCTGGAATTTTGGGTAAAACGCGAACTGCGAGTCTGCGTTCCAACGGCGTCAGGAAAGAAGTATTGGTCTTAGTTCCACCTGCGAATTGTTGTGTTTCAATCATTGTTCCCAGCGTCGAGAATGGACTTCAAAATCACCCTATGTAGTTTCACCTATCATCTAACTAAAAGCCGACGTCATATCCTTCTGACGGTAGTCACCTTTTTCCGCGTATTGTCATTAGCCCATTAAGCCGACCACTATCTCCGTTACAACAAAGAGCACGTCAATCCAGGGAATCCAGCCTGGCTCATGCTGAGTTGAGTTTTGATAGTAATAGTCGGAAATAAATGCTTTGCTGCGCATTTCCGGTTCGCGGCCATTTATGCTGCGAATTCCACCGAGAGTGGCGACACGACAACTTAAGCGCGCCGTTGAATGTGGTGGTCCGTCGCTCATTAAGTCACACAGATTCACTTACTGCAAAAAGTGTGCTTCGATTAGTGTGCGGTGAGGCTTTGGGGCAGAAGATCAAATAAAGACAACTGACTGGGAACTGGGGATTTCGAAACGACGCCGGCAACGCACGTTTCTACAGGCTAACATGTCGTCGATTCGCACGAGGTAATCACGGGACTTTTGAAATCGGGCCCGATCCATCTCGTTCGCACCCCGTGGGGGCTGCGCTTTCTTCGTCCGCTTGAGCCACCGAACATCATATTCCGCACGTTCTCTACAATGAGGACAGCTATAGCTGGCTTTCTTCACTTCCTCTTTTTCATTAAAGAAGTCTCGTTCGTTCATGTTGCCATCCTATAAGTTTCTATCACAAAGCTCTCGCAGGTAACGAAAACTATAGATCCCAGTTTCGTGACCATCACTCCAACGAAAATTGATTGCATAACGACCGACAAGGCTTAAATCCCGAATTTCGATTTCCTCAGCGATACTTTCCGGCTTGAGCACTCGCTCACCAGTCCACTCATTCACACACTGAGCGCATGGGCAGGAACGCCGGAGCTCGGCAGATTTATAAGTACATTCCTTTTCGTCGGCCCAGGTAATCTTCAGAGTGAAGTCGTCCTCTTGCTTGATTTGCCGAGGCTCGATTTCGGCTCCCCGTCGTTCAGACATCATCTTCTATTCAACTATTCGCCTGCAGTGCCTTAGTCACGGCAGCGACGTTTACATCGTAATGCGAGGCGTTCCATACAGCTCTGCCGTCGCGCAAGACAATGACCTGCGGTGTCTCATGCTGAACTCCGGTAAGCTCCGCCAAGCGGTTTGAAAGCTCGCGGGCCGATTGGACTTCAAGCAAATTCACGTCATCAAGCTGTTCCATTTCCCTATATGCCCTCGAGCTAATCGCACATGCGTTGCTATGTTTAAAAACCAGCACTGGACGGTCCCTGGAAACAGCCAACAACTTCTGCAACGTCTCTATGTCCGACACCTTAAGAAACTTGTTTCCCATGTACTTCTCGCCCCGCGTTTTTCTTGAAAAGATATTAGCGTACGGACCTTGTGCGAACAACCGCGACACGAAACGCATTTGTTGTCTTCGAAACGCATTTGTTGTTGACGTAGAAATCAAATCAGCATATTGTGCGGCAACATTACGGAGAAAGCTTTGGCTGTCCTCAAAGCCGGGCGAACTTACTGAATAGCCTCACGAATCTCTCAAACCAGATTCTGCTTTCTCAAGTCGGATACAACTATGTCTGAAACCTCATCAAAGGAGAAAGTATATGTTTACTCAACCTCACGGCCGGATTGGCCGGAAAATTTTTTCAACAGCGACGCTGGGAATTCTCTTTTTCTTTGCTGGCGTCAATGCGGTGTTCGCTGACGAGATAGCAATTTGGAACTTCAACGATTCCGATCTTGTCGTCGATCACGGCACAGGCACACTCACTAGCAATTTCGTCTCGTCCAACATTCTGTTTGCTGCGGGCACCACAAACAACGCCCGTCTCGGAGACCTCGCCGGCCAGGCATTGTCGCTACAGGGTGGCACCAGCAACACAAACAATGGCAGGAACCTCACGTTCAATGTAAGTACTGTTGGCTTTTCAAACATCATCTTCAGCTTTGCGACTCAAGGAACAAGCACCGGTTTCAACTCAAATCAGTTCCAATACAGTTTGGATGGAACGAACTTCATTGATTTCGGATCGCCCTATGTTCCCGCTACAGCGTTTGGCTCTGTTCCGTTAGTGTTCACGCTCACGAGTATTGTAGGCCTGAACAATAACCCAAACGCCACATTCCGAATCGTCTTCAATGGCGCGACGACTTCGACGGGAAACAATCGGATTGACAACATTGTCATTGATGGAACGAGTAGCAGCACCGGCACGATTCCCGAACCTACAACAGCACTCCTGTTGTTCTCGGGCTTGTCTGGCTTGATTGCTATAAAACGAAAAAGGCGGAGTGTTGCAGACTAAGCAGCCAACTCCGCCTTTTTTCGATTGAGGTGTGCGCGATTTCAGCTAGTTCCAGTCGCCAATAAGAACAAAGGGTGCCCAATAGAACGGAGCACTGTATTTCTTACCCGCGATCATCGCCAGTTGGGCTTCACGTAGCGCAGCTGAGGAAGAAGTTTCGCTTGTTGATAACAAGCGGCGGTAGAAATCTGTCATGAGATCCGCAGTTGATTTATCAGCGACTGACCAGAGGCTAACTCCGACTGTCGGCGCACCTGCGTACATGAAAGCGCGAGTTAAGCCCATGACTCCTTCACCTCGTTTTTCTTTGCCGAGGCCGGTTTCGCAGGCAGAAAGCATGACCAGAGGTCCACCCAAGTGGAGATTAAAGACTTCGTCCGTGCGTAGAAAACCGTCGCTCGTCTTATTGCCAACGAGAGATAAGACGACGCCCGTAAACTGGGGACGTTCGGCGTTAAGGAGCCCGTGTGTCGCGACATGAATGATCCGATACTTGGTAATGTCGCGCGCTTCGAGGTTGTCTTCGTTAGCGTCGAGGTCGAGCCAAACATCTGCCTGACCACCCGAAGTCTTTGCCAGCTTCGAGATCTGGTCAGCCTCAATTCGAGTGCCTGCAAGGCGTGCTAAAGGAAGTCCTTCCATTTTGGCTGGTGCTACCACAGTCTCACCAGCGACGTCCGCTAGCGCGCTTTGTATACCGAGACCACGAACTTCTGAATCGGTGGTACTTGGAGTCGCTTTGCGGGCCCGCGCGTCATTTGAGTTGAACACGGGGTCGGCGATGATCAGCATTGAGCGACTTTCACTCTTAGTACGTTGCTGCTTGATCGTGCCCACCACTGAAGCCGAAGGTGAATAGACAATTTCATTTGTCTTTACCAGATAACCTAGCGACGAGAAGTCACCACTGTCAGCTGATTTCAATAGCACTTCAAAAGGTATGTAATTGAGTGCT
The DNA here is from genome assembly GCA_035257465.1 of Pyrinomonadaceae bacterium. Taxonomy (GTDB): domain Bacteria; phylum Acidobacteriota; class Blastocatellia; order Pyrinomonadales; family Pyrinomonadaceae; genus PSRF01. The sequence goes on from DATEXA010000379.1 coordinate 4,809, forward strand.
CCGTCGGCGACAATCAGGAGTCGCTTCTCCGTTAACGAAGCCTCAACCGGTTGAATCACTTCCTTGTAGAGCGCGTTCGCTGCGGTGATAAAGGCAGCTGCGTCTTCAGGTGCTGAACCTGCGATACCCAAACCTCGATCGGACTCGGCGACATCGATACCGACAATACGGCGTTGTAGTTTGGACGGGATCAGTTGCGCACGCAGGTCCGTGGCAAGTTTTTCGACCGAGGTGCGCCCGGGCAGCTTGTACAGTGTTGTCCCACTCTTACTAACTGCCCACATGTATGAGCCATCGGACTGCAATGCGTACTCGAGCAAGACAGTCCGATCATCAAGGACCTTTCCTTGCACGTCCGTCAACGTCAACGGTTGGTTCGAAGTGAGGGACGCATAACGCGGGCTGGCAGTGCGAATCTGGTTTTCAATCTCTTCGTATTCGAGTTGAAGTTTTTCCAATTCGGCATCAAGTTCAGTCGGTTTCTTCTTGAGTTCCTCGTTCGAAATATTCACGCCCGTGAGAAGATCCGCAATGTCCTGCTGACTATCAAGGTTCTCTTGTTTCCGCTTGAGTAATTCAGGTGACACTCCTTCGCTGATCGTGGCATCGGTTTCGTTGAGCAAGTCCAGAAGCGATCGAGCGCGCGACTGCTCATTGATGCGAAATGCTTCGGCAGCATACTCCAGAGCCTTGCCGCTCAACGGCGCACTCGGCGTCGCTCCGCTGGTCAACGCCATCTCGGCATTTGCAGCACATGCCTCATCGAAAACATCCTTAATAGTCGCCAGAAACGTCGTGCGTGCTTCATCTGCTCTCAGACTTCCCTGCCGGAGAGTTTCAATCGTGGCCAGCGATTCGCGATAGTTACTTAGCGCGGACTCTCTGCTGGATGTTGCTTTCTTAACATCCTTCTCCTGCGCTGCCTGGAGCCAAAGACTACGACCAAGCCCGCGTTGAGCAGGCCACATCAAATCCAGACGTTTGTCGTCCTGTGCTCCCTTTTTAGCATCTGCGTAAAACTTACTGGCGTCCTTGTATTTCCCCTGCTTCAACAGGACGTCACCCAGACTGGTTCTCGCCGCAGCCCGGAAACGTCGCACCTGACCTAGCTTCGCGATACCACCAATACTGCTCCCTGCAGCATCAAGTGCCTTCTGAAAATGATTCCGCGCAGTTTCCAAGTCGTTACTCGCATAAGCAATTCGTCCCATACCGAGCTCGTGGCTGGAAAACACGATCGATACTCGATATTCATCCAACTCCTTCTTCGCCTCTAGCGCAGCAGTGATTGCACTAGTCGGCGCAGCAACGGAGACTTTGCCTGTCTCGAGGCTTCCAATCACGCCGGGCAACCCGCCGAATCTGCGTGTAGCTTTGGTTGTAGCGCTTTCGGGTTGCTTAACATCCATCCGACTGTACGCAGCGAGCGCCTCGGAGATCTTTCCCAATCTGAAATTCATATCTCCGATTTTGGCAAGCATGAGATTGGCGTTGAATTTGTCATCAGCGATGCTTGCGGCCGCATTTACACCTGCAGCCGCATCGGAACCTGCCACCCGCGCAACACCTGACGAAGCATTTCCGACGTCAGGTCTTTTCACATTCACAAATCCGTCAAAAGCTTTCTGATAGTGATCAAGCGCAACTGGGTACTGACCCTGCCTAAGATAAAGATCCCCCAGTTCATTGTGACTTGCTGCGATTCCGCTTGCGTCATTCGCTGACGTAAATAACTGCAGCGCTTTTTGAAGTTGAACCAGCGCCTGATCGGCATGGCCACGCTTCAACAATTGACGACCTTGAGTGAGCGCTTGATGAGCTTGATCGGTTTGTGGCTCCAAAACGTTAGCCCGAACCGCCAACGCAGGGACACTTAACAATGCCAGACAAAGTATTAGTGAAATCATCTTGAAGACGTGAGAACTCATTTCCTCCCCCTTCTCAAAACGGGTGAGCTACACAACGGGAAGGTAGCAACCACGGCAAGCCAAAGAGCAAGCCACGGAAACTACTTGTGAATTAAATCGAGTGTCGTTACCAGCGTCGAAGTCTTTGATGATGCCATCATGATCACGGAGGGCTGCGGATCACTTTTCGCTAAGCCCAATCCTCGAGTCGATGCCTGTTGTTCTGCCTGAGTCTGAGTTTGTCCATTTTGTGCTGAAGTGCTTGAGAGTAGCGGCTGCTTCGATTGTTTCTCAACCTGAGCCCAAACGTCTGCGCCAGGCTTGACCGGGCAAGATGACTTTGAGTCGCGGCACAATGCAATGAGATCGTCCTCAATCGGCAACCCCGACAAAGGTTCTTTTGTGAAGACGAAGAACAATCTTTCGTTTCCGGCGTTCTCGTCAAACGCCAACCATCGCAGACGTTCCTGAGCTGCCAAACTCGAGGGGATCTCAAATGGCACGTGTGCCTGAAGGTAATTTCCAGCTTCGTCGAGATCGGCATCCGGGTAAATCATGACGGGTGGGCCATCGTTTGTTGTGTTGAAGATGTAGATATAGCCCTCAGTGTTGGTTTCCAAGAGAACACGCACCCGATCGCCTTTTTGAAAAACGCGGCTCGGCTCAGTGCGCACTGCCACGCCGTTTGAATCTCGCATGAAGAGAGTGAGCCCCAGACCAAGGCGCTGAGCATTTACAGGGGCTGGTTTCGTTCCCTGGTTTTCGGGCTTGGTCTTGTAGTTATCCAGATTGGTGTTCGTGCCCTTGTTATCAACGTTAATGTTCTTGTTGTCAGAGCCCGTGTTCTTGTTCGACGAAACCGGCCGGGGTCGCCTTCGACTTGGCTTTGAAGCGGTAGCTGAGGTTGACGATTTTTCTTTCGGCCGAGATGTCAAAAAAGCGCCTCGGACGTCTTCCTGGTCTTGAAGCGACAAGGGAACTGCACTGATCAGGAGCGCCGTGCAACAAAGTAACCCAAGCAAAACGACCATCGATCTCATAGCCAACTTCTCCTTAAAGTCAGTTCCGTAAAACGACGCTATTCAAACAACGCCCCTCCGACAAGGCGTTAATTATGCTGAATACGAATCTCGAAAACGATTGGAGTGCCCAGATGGTCGGCGTCGACTTTGACACGAACATAGGGCAATTGGTTGTTTGAATCATCCAATTCTGTTGACGGAGCCTTCTGCATGTTTTTGCCGATGAAATCATCAAATTCCTTGAGTTGATCCGGTGGCAGCGGTTTTCCAACGGCCTTTGTACTTAGAAACTGCGGGGACTCGAGCTTTGTCCTGGAAAAAATAACCGTAAATTTGTCGGTGCCCGGTTTCGCGTCGAGTCTCAACAATCCGTCACCACTGGGAAAACTGAATTCGCTGCCACCCCGTGCCTCGTTACTCGTGAGGCCTGTCTCTGGAGCAGGCTTGTTTGTCAGGAACGCAGCGGGTTCGTTGTTATCGCCTCCGGGTCCGACTATATAGACGTATCCATTCTCGGGAAAGATAAACCGCACCTGAAAAGCCTGACCAGACGCAAGCGGCACGAGACCGGCAACTCTAGTCGGCGCTTCTTTCGAAGACGCAGGTTCCAGCATTAACCAGTATCGACCTGCCTCCACCGCCGTATTCGCAGGTGGCTTCGCTGCAATGTTCGTTGTCGTCGACGAAGGCGAAGGTTTCAGCTTCGTATAGATCAAGAAGCCGCCGACAACAATAGCTACTCCGATGATAGCCAACACAACAAGTCCGACGAGGAGTCCTGCTTTACTCTTTGACGCTGACGGTGCCGCAGCATCCGTAACCAATGGTCTTGGTGCTTGCGGAATCGTTACACTCGACTCCGCATGAGCATGTTCGACCATAGTAGGCCCGGACAAACTGACCTCGGCTGGTGTGTTGGCAGGTGCTGGTGACGAGACGACTGGTGACGGAGCTGAGGTGTCCGGCGCGCTGCCTGGAACAGATGTTATTGACGCGTCCAGTCCGATTACCGTCGGTGCGTTTACATCAGAATTTGTTTGGATTGGGCCTGATGACGAAATGGTCTCGGCAAGATTGGGTAGGGGTTGAATGCCAGATGACGCCGTTGTCAGGCCAGCCTTCAACTCGGCGGCGAGTACAGAAGCTGTTGGTTGCCGATCAGAGCGATCCTTCGCAGTGGCTCGCTGAATCGCGTCGCTAAAACCTCTTGGAACACTTGGGACTACTTCATGCAGCGGTTTCGCCACAGTGGCTACGTGTTCTCGCCTCAACTCACTTAGTGTCGTGCCTGAATAACAACGACGGCCCGCGATCAGTTCGTAGAACACTAGTCCGAGACTGTAAATGTCCGCTCTGCCGTCGATCTCAATATTCTGATCGCGAGAAATTTCTCCCCACTGCTCGGGCGACATGTAATACGGAGTTCCCAACACTTGTCCGGCCATCGTTAGCGCTGTGTTCCCGCTGCTGTCGACGCCGGCAATTTCGCGCATCTTCGCAATTCCGAGATCCAACAGCTTGACGGTCGGCCCGCCGTTTCCTGATGGACTTCCAATCATGATGTTTTCCGGCTTCAAATCACGGTGGACCACACCCATCGAATGAGCCGTGTCGAGAACACTCATGATCGGAGTAAGGGTTTCGAACGCGTCTGGTGCACTGAACCGCCCACGCTTCTTTAGCTCAGCGTCGAGTGTATGTCCCTCGACATACTCCATCACCATGTAAATGGTGCCGTCCGCAGCTGTTCGAAGATCGTAGACGGTTACTGCGTTTGGATGGCGAAAGCGACGTGCCGCCTGACCTTCCCGGCGAAAACGGCGAAGCCACTCTGCGTTCGTGCGAACTTCGGGAGGCAGCACCTTGATTGCAACGCGGTCTCCGAGCAGGATATGACGAGCACGATAGACGGCGCCCATTCCACCCTTTCCCAGAAGCGCTTCCATCTGATACTGGCCGTCAAGCACGGTACCCACTATGAACGCAGGGTCGTCCTCCAACACCTCGCCGTCGACGGGGCAGAAGCTCACGCTGTCTTCGTATTTTTCTTTGCAGGCAGTGCAGTATTTCATTCGGGGCTAATCAAATACGTTTTAACTCCGATGGTGCAAGCAACGGCTGGTGTCCGCATCCGAACGTGCGGGGAGGAAGTAGTCTAACACAGAGAACGAGGCGCGCATTATTGCCTCCGTGCGCGAATCCCGGACAAGACAACTCCTAAGCAACGCCCAGCTCGACGCACGGGAGGTCTCATTAGACTCAAGGTCGCCACATGAGGAATGTCGGACCGATCACGTAGAGCACAAAGTCTGCAGTGAAGTGGCCAATCATTGCAACTTCCAGCCCACGCTGCCGGTAAAGCCAACCAAAGACAATCGCCGCAATACCATTCAACGTTAGTGCTGCTACCACGACCAACGTGGTTATTGGCATCAATAGAGACGCCGAAGGCAAATGACCCAAACCAAAAAGGATTGCTACGATCAGATTAGCAGACCAGAATGCTCCGTTCGTCAGTTGCCCCCGATCCTTTCGCCAACTCTTATTAAGAAGCCAGGCAAACAAAGAGAGCAGAAACAACCGCGAAAATATCTCTTCATATAGTCCCCCATAGAAGCACATCAAGAATCTTTTCCAAATTGAAAGCTTTGCGGCGGCTACAAACGGAAGTTTAGGAAGATGGGGAACTAAAAGGAGAGTTAGAGGAACGAGAACCACTCCGACAAAAAACCCGGCCATTATTCCAAATCCGAGAGCTTTAAGCGCACGATCCAAAACCGGTTCTCCGTTGAGCCACGACTCAGTGAGAACAGCGCCAAGGCCAACCTTACCGGACAACTTCAAACCCAACCCAACGAACAAACCGAGTAAAACCAGATTCTGAATGACACCCAGGGTGATGATCACTGGAAGAGATATAGGTGGAAACTGAGTTCGATCAAATGATGAACCAAAAATCTGAAGAGCTGCGGGAATAATTCCTGCAATTCCAATGACCGCTGCGACGAATAGACTCCAAAAGAGCTGCCATGAAAACTCGGGAGGCTTGCTCAGATGGTCGTTCATTTATTGCCGGACGCTGAGTAGATCTCGCGTGCGTAGTCTTCGACCATTCGATCGCTGTTATAGTCGGGGGCCAGAGTCTGGATCGCTCGCTTCATCATCGCAATCCATTTACGTGGGACTTTGTAATCGTCGCGGTCATAGTAGAGAGGTACGACATCCTCCTCCAAAACTCGATACAGAGACTGCGCATCGCTCGCGTCAATCTTTGGAACGTCTTCGGTGTCGACGCCGTTTCCTATGGCAAACCCATTGGTACCGTCATATCCTTCCAGCCACCAGCCATCGAGTATTGAAAGATTGAGCCCGCCGTTCATAGCAACCTTTTCACCACTGGTGCCTGAAGCTTCTAAAGGCCGGCGCGGGACGTTGAGCCAAACGTCAACCGACTGAACGAGCTGTCTGGCAATTTCCTGATCGTAATCTTCAAGAAAGACCGCACGCTGTCGCACCCTTGCGTCATACTTCCACTGAGCCAGCTGCTGTAGGATCCGCTTCGAACCTTCATCCTGGGGATGTGCCTTGCCGGCAAAAACAAACTGTACCGGACGTTCCTCGTCGTTAATCAAACGCAAGATGCGATCTGGTTCCGTCAATAACAGATTCCATCGCTTGTAACCTGCGACACGCCGCGCGAAACCAATCGTCAACGCCTTTGGATCAAATAGACTGTTTGCTGCTTCAATGTAGTCAGCTCTCTCACCAGCAGCCTTTCGCGATTGAAAAGATCGGTACCGCAGAAATGCAACAAGACGTTCCTTGAGCAGAGAATGTGCAATCCACAGCTCTTCGTCCGGAATTGCAGCAACTGCTTCTTTCCACCGTTCGCGATCCAGAAGTTGAGTTGTCCAGTCAGATCCAACGTACTTTTCGTAGAGGTATCGCAGCAACGGTGAGGTCCAGGTCGGTGCATGCACTCCATTCGTAATGTGAGTGATTGGTATCTCGTCGATCGATGCGGTGGGCCAAAGTTGTTTCCACAGTTCACGCGAAACCTCGCCGTGTTTCTTACTAACGCCATTAGTTGAACGACACATGCGAATAGCCAGCGGAGTCAAACCAAATCTTTCGTCCAAGTTCTTCGGGTTCACTCGACCAAGGCCGAGGAACTCTTCCTGGCTCAAACCAAGCTCCCGCAAATACGTAGATCCAAAACAGCGTGAGACGAGTGCGGCGTCAAACTCATCATTGCCGGCTGCGACGGGAGTATGCGTCGTAAAAACGCACTGCGCCCTGACTCGTTCAGTCGCTTCGGCTATCGTACGTCCTTCTGTTTGGATTACCTCACGGGCCAACTCCAGCGTGAGGAAAGCTGAGTGACCTTCGTTGAGATGAAAAACGTGAGGCTCGACGCCAAGCTTTCTTAACAACCTGACTCCGCCTATACCCAATAACATTTCCTGGACAATGCGGGTCTCACGATCACCTCCATAAAGGTGACCCGTCACCCAACGATCAGTCTCCACATTTTCCGGAATATTGGTATCGAGGAGGTATAACGAAACGCGTCCAACTTCGGCGCGCCAAACCTGTGCCAGTACATTTCGCTCGCGAATTAAGACCTCAACCTGCAACGGAGTGCCATCGTGATCGCGTACCAGGTGAATTGGCAATTCACTTGGAAATGTCTCACCGTAGTGTTCCTCCTGCCAACCGTCAGTGCGCAAACGCTGAACGAAGTAGCCGTACCGATACAACAATCCAATCGCGATCAACGGCAATTGCAAGTCGCTTGCCGACTTAAGGTGGTCTCCTGCAAGGATCCCTAGTCCACCGGAATAAAGTGGCAACGAGTTGTGCACACCAAACTCGGCACAAAAATACGCTACTGGATTTTCCGGCGTGATGACGGCCGAACCAACTCGCGGCCACGAAGAACTCTGCGACATGTAGTCCTGGAAGAGTTGATCAAGACGACGAACTCGCTCGAGATAAACTGGATCAGTCGCAGCCTGGGCTAATCGGTATGGTGATGTCCTGGCGAGAAGTTGTCGCGGGTTGTGCTCACACTCTTCCCAAATTTCAGCATCGAGATCCCGAAAAACGCTGGCTCCGTCGGCGGACCAACTCCACCAATAGTTCCACGCCAGTCGCTTCAACGGCAGTAATGGAGCAGGTAATTGCTGATCAGTGGTAACTCTCTTTTCGATTTCTGTTGTGTCAATCATTCAGTATTGTTTGTGTCCCGAACAATAAAAAGTCCCAAGAACATTGAGTTTTTAGCGTCTGACCAAGCGTGTGATGGTGCTTCTTGCGGTTACAAAGTGGGAGAGTTTACTCGAAGATCTGATATTGCAGAAATACCTTGGCGTCGCTTGGCTGAAAGAACACCAGGCGAACCTGCTCGATTGTCTGACGTCCAGCTAGTGAATTTGCGATTGCTGCCGAGGAAATGGCGGCCGCTTCATCTCGAGGATAACCGAAGGCACCAGTGGAAATCGAAGGAAACGCGATGGTTGCGAGTTGATGCTCGGAGGCGACGAGTAGTGAGTTTTGGTAACAGGCGGCCAGTAGGGTCGCTTCCTCGTCTTTGTTTCTTCCGTAAATCGGACCGACTGTATGAATCACAAATTTGGCGGGGAGATTTCCACCGGTTGTCACTACTGCCTCGCCAGTTGGTAAGCCATTGGGATACCGCGTACGCCTGATCTCGCGACACTCCTTCAGGATCGCCGGGCCACCCTCCCGGTGAATAGCACCGTCAACGCCGCCACCACCAAGCAATGTCGAATTGGCTGCATTGACGATAGCCGAAACCTCTTGTCTGGTGATGTCACTAACCAGCACAATAACGCGTCCATTTAGAAATGACGCTTCGAATTCTAAACCAGTACTACTCATCCAGACGCGGTTCAGTTCTAATTTCTTCAAACATGTCCTGTCGTCGAAGGGCTTCTGCCACTCCCTTGGCCTTGTGCTCGGTTAACGGGTGTTCCGGATCTACACTGGCAATCTCAAATAGTCGATCGTCCAGCATCACCACGCCAAGAGAGCCAAGCTTGACTCCAGGCGCAATCTGTATCTCATCCATATTGTGAATGCGAAAATTGCCGGTCTGTTCGACCCAGTCTTCGATGAAGGGGTCGCGCAAGGCGTGCTCGGCCTCAGTCTCGGAAAGATACGCGCCTTCGACGATGAGACAATATTCGAGCACTTCTCTGTGGTTTAAAGTGAGTCTCGTTTTAGGACCAAAGCCGCCGGCAGGCTGCCCGACACCACAACTTTAACACCATGGTTTAGTTGTAGCCAAGCATTTGGTTTTAGTTTGAAAGAGTCCGGGATGGATCGAGGCTTTGTGTGAGTGAGAAGAAATAATGTGTCCGCGCAGCGGATAATAATATAGCCTGGGTGTAACCCCAGGCTATATTCTTTGGCCCGCCTAGCGCGTAAGATCTTCTTACTGTGCTTTACCGAGCCTTTGCGTACTGTTGATTCAAGGTTTCGCGTAATCGTTTGAAGTACGAGTCGAAAGTAACGAAACCAGTCGAACCCTGAAAGAACGCTTTGCCTCCGGTTTCATCACTCAGGCGGTTCAATGAGCTTTGCCCGTAATTGGAAGCCAACCTGCTGTGGCTGGTAAGTCCAACAGACGGAGCAAAGAAACTGAATACCGAAACTTTACGTCTGTTCGCTTCATTGATCGCACGCTGAATATCGAGCGTTTGACCGGCGGCCGTTGAATCAAAACCTCTTGATGTATCCAGACCATCCGAGATGAGTAGAACGGCGTTCGCATTGGACCAGTCGTCCTGAAACTTCTTCAAAGCTTCAATTACTTCAACATAAGGATTATACGGTGAGCTGCTAACACTCGATGTTGGTATGCGTAATGATCTGGCTGCTTTCTCGAGATCTGTGCTGAACGGCGCGCGAACCTGCAATGTTCCAGACGTGATGTAGCCGACCATGACGCGCGATCCACGAGGCAACGATCTGATGAAAGAGCGAGTTACTCCCAATTCGTTACCCACCTGCGATACGAGGTCGTCCTGAACAAGAATCGCCAAATTCAGTGGTTCAATGGATTCGAGGTTGTGTTGGTCTTTGTTCGTGTCAATCGATTTGCCGGAGACCAATCCTACGATGCCAACCATCATCGCAATGGTAAGAGTCACCGACACTAACTTCCTGTAATACATGGTTTTTAAGTTCTCCAAACTCCATCAATCTTCCAGTTGTTGAGATGCCCCGAACCACACAGAAGATGGCCAGTAAAAGGGTTATTCAACGTCCTGATATCGGTCAGAGAGTCAACTTGCCTTTGACCACAACCGTCATATAAATTAACTGCCAAACCACGGAACACATCCTGCCCAAGATCAGAAGCTCTTAATCGCGGATGAGTATCCTTCGCCAAAATTCGCATGCCTGAAAGGAATCACAAGTATGAAAGTCTATGAGACTGAAGCGATCCGAAATCTGGCTGTCATTGGACATGGCGACGCAGGGAAGACGCAACTCATTAGTTCCCTTCTCTACGTCGCCGGAGCCACACCGCGTTGGGGCAAGGTTGATGAAGGAACAACTGTTACCGATTACGAAGAGGATTCAATAGCTCGAAAAATTACTCTTAATACTTCTATAGCTCATCTAGATCATCGCGATACTAAGCTGAATTTTATAGACACCCCTGGATACGCCGCCTTTATAGCCCACGCCAGACCGGCACTTCGGATTGCTGATTGCGCAATAGCCGTTGTTGACGCAGTAAAAGGTGTAGAGGTTCAAACCGAAAAGAGCTGGGCCTACGCTAATGAGTTCATGGTACCGCGCATTATGGTCATCACTAAGCTCGACAAGGAGCACGCGGACTTTGGCGCTGCGTTGGAAAGCGCTCAGAAGACTTTCAGTAGAGCAATCATTCCTTTCACACTCCCGATTGGAAAAGAAAAGGATTTTCGCGGCGTAGTCGACGTCGTGCACATGAAAGCGTACGAACTCGGGCCCGATGGCCAGGCGAAAGAAATTGATATTCCCAGTGAAGGACGTGCCACTGTTGATAAAACTCGTGAACGACTCGTGGAACTCGTTGCTGAATCGAATGATCAATTGATGGAGAAATATTTCGAACAGGGCACACTCGATGAGGCAGACATTCTGCCAAACATCAATAACGCGATCGCACACAGCAAGCTTTGTCCGGTGTTCGCCGTCTCCTCCCTCACGCAAGTTGGATTACGCGCTTTGCTCAACGGGCTTGTTGACTATGCACCCGATCCCGCCCATCACGAGGCTGAGTGGGGCAAACCTGTCGACGCGCGTCCGGACTCGGAAAGGCTGGGCCGCAAATACAAAGACAGTGAGCCGTTGTCTGCTTATTGTTTTCGCACTATCGCCGATCCATTTGCCGGTCGCATTAACGTCTTCAAGATAATCAGTGGTCACCTGCAAACTGATGCAACTGTTCTCAACTCCACGCGCGGCTCAATGGAACGACTGGGTGCGTTGCACACGATCCAAGGCAAGCAACTTGATAAGGTAACGGAATCACATGCGGGCGATATCATCGCGTGTGTAAAGTTGAGAGAAACTCAAACGGGCGACACGTTGAGCGATAAAGCGGCCCCAATTGTTTACGACCCCGTCGAGTATCCTGAAGCCGCGATCGCATTCGCCATCGAACCCAAATCACGACAAGACGAAGAGAAGATCAGTGTGGCGCTGCATAAGATTCTGGAAGAGGATCCGGCGCTGCACTTCACGCGTGATGCACAGACCAAAGAATTCCTCCTTTCCGGATCGGGCCAGCTTCACGTTGAGACCGTGGTAGAAAAATTGAAGAAGCGGTACAGCGTGGAAGTCACACTTCATCCGCCCAAGGTGCCTTACAAAGAAACAATCACTCAACGAGCTGAAGTCCAGGGGCGACACAAGAAACAAACGGGTGGTCGCGGACAGTTTGGCGATTGCAAATGCGTATTTGAACCGCTGCCACGAGGTAGTGGGTTTGTATTTGAAGACAAGATCTTTGGCGGCTCGGTGCCACAGCAATTCCGGCCTGCGATTGAGAAAGGAATTATTGAAGCTGCGAAGTCGGGAGCGATTGCCGGTTATCCCCTCGTCGATTTCAAAGTGCAGCTGGTCGATGGTTCTTATCACCCGGTCGACTCAGACGAACATTCGTTCCGCGCCGCTGGTCGCAAGGCTTTCCGCGCCGCGATGGAAAAGGTTCGACCATCGCTACTTGAGCCGGTAATGGATGTAGAGATTGCTGCACCCCAGGAATACAGCGGCGATATCATGGGTGACTTGAATTCTCGGCGTGGTCGTGTGCAGGGAATGGAGACGAGCGGCAAGCAGCAGGTGATCAAAGCACAGGTACCAATGGCTGAGATGCTCAACTATCAATCGACGCTCAATTCAATAACTGCTGCGCGTGGTTCTTTCCACATGCAGTTTTCGCACTACGATCCGGTACCGGGTCAACTGGCGCAGAAGATCGTCGAACAGTCGCGAGCTGAGGGCAGAATTCGCGGCGGTGAAGAAGAGGAGTGAGTGGAATCTCAGATTTAAGATTGAAGCAGGCGAGGACTTTGCAGAACTCGTGAAACCGGAACGTCCATAAAAATCCGGTACCATCTGAGATTAAAAGCCAATCTGGTTTGGTACCGGAAGTTAGTAGCGCCGTGATCTTTGATTACTCTGGTCTGCGTACCTTCGCGGGCAATGGTCCGATAGGTGGTAACGGTGGCCCCTCCTTGATCGTGTAGTCAGAGGGAACTTCAAAGAGCGACTTAACCGGCTCCGTTCGATTGATATTGGTTAAACGATAAACTGTTTCGCCCGTACGAGGATCGCTATGACGTGTCATGACCACCAATTGCAATTCAGGCGAGTACCAACGTTCGCTGACAATTTCAATTGCGCGTTCATTGCCGATCTCACCAGCCGGGATCGTAATCGTTGTCCGCGTGCCATCAGCATCCACACCCTCAATATTCTGTTTGCCTAACTGTTCTTCCTTGACGTTGTCACTCGAACCGCCTCGGCGAAAGAAGAAAGTAGAAGCTTCGCCACTTTGAGTTTCAATTCGGTAACCCTTAGGTGGTTCACCTGGAGCAAGAGGCGCGACAGCAACAACTCCTGCGGTCGCGGTCGATGGCGCGCCCGGGGTCCTCACAGCAAAACCCGTCTCCGGCGGACCTTCAACTCTGAACTCAAAGTGCTGGCCTTCTCCCGGAGGGAGATCACCGGGGCCAAGTTTCTGCGTAAATTTGAAAGGCACACTCTTGCGCGCCACGTGAGTGCGAGAGTCCAAGGAATAGTTTACCCCTGCAACCGGATCATTGATGAAGATGGTCTGCAGCGGGTCACCACCGTCACCCAATGGTCCAAGCATCTTAATCGACTGTTCTCGCCGCGTGCGCCCTTCGCTATCACGATACTGCGCGCTCGTCGTCTTATTGACGATACGATTGCCATCACCCAAAGTCTGGGTCGTTTCGGTGACTGCCTGTGCTGAATAGGGAGCGTTTTTCACCACCTTGCCGCCGAAATTCATTTCTGTAGTGACAAATACGAAATCTCCGGGTGGCGGCGGCGCCGGCACTCCCCCTTCCTGAGTCTGAATAACACGCTGCTTCACCATAACGGTGTCCTGAGAAGCCGGCTGTGGCTGTTGTGCAAACGAAACCACAGTCACGGTTGTAAGTACCGGGAATGTGGCTGCAGCAAGAATCGCTAGTACTCTCTTCATTGGTCTATGTTCCTTTCAGGCATCCGCCCGGATTATTGCAATCTCTTCTCTTGTACAAAACGTATCGCGTGAGCCATACCATCAACGCCTAACAACACATCCGCTTTGACCTTCTCGTTATAGCGGTCCATGTTTACCGGCAATCCAAAACTCGCCAATGTTGTGCGCGGCAACTCAACGCGCACGATTTGTCCGCCATCCTGCAAAGCAGCGGCGTTCAAGTAACCCACTGGCATGAACTCAGTGGTCACTTCGCTTGCATGATTCGAGTTGATGTCTCGAGCTGGCGTGATCACTGCTTTTGCCTGGAGCGATGATCCACGGACGTTACGTCTTGGCTGATGTTTCGGCTTGTTGTCGGAATTGGCAGCCAACACCTGTTGCTTTGAAGTCTGGGTTTGTTCCGGAGCGGGACCATCCACATTCATAACAGGCGCAGGAGGTATTACGTGAGCTTCGCGAGGAGCGACCTGCCCACGATGCCAGCTAAACGTGCTCACGCTAAAGACAATGAACAAAACTGCAGCCACAGCTGCAAGCCAGTAGAAACGTTGGCCACGCATAGTCGGCACAGGAACAACAACCTGCGGTTGCCTAAAAGCGTTTACCAACCGTGCCTCGAGTGACGCAGGCGCTTCCAAACTAACCATCTCCGTTGCCAGCGCTCGCAAACCTCGAGTCAGCATTTCTTCATTTCGCAAACGTGCCAGGCAATTGACACACTTCGCACTGTGCGCCAACGCTTCACCACGCACATCGGCTTCCATTATCTGGTTTCGCGCCAACTCACTTGCAATGCTTTCGAATCTTTGACAATTCATGCGAAACACCTCGCTGACTCAACGCCTGTTGAACTCGCTAATTCAGTTTGTTCCCCGACCGGACTCAACTTGGCGTGCAGTAAAGAACGCGCCCGATGCAGACGCGACCGCACTGTACCAATCGCGCAGCCCAGAGCTTCCGCAGTCTCTCCGTAGCTCAGTTCCTGAAGCTCACAAAGGACAACCACCTCGCGGTATTTTTCCGGCAAACTCAACACTGCCTTTCTCACGCTCTCAATCGTCTCCGCTCTCGTCAAATCATCCAGCGGACCCGGTTCGTTAGTCTCACGGTCAAAATCTTGATCCTCTTCATCGTCTGCAAAAGGTACCGTTGCATGATCGCCTCGGAAACGGCGAAGAACATAATTACGCGCTACGCCAAACAAAAACGAACTCACCGAACCTCGTGCGGCGTCGAAGACATTCCCATCCTTCATCAAAAACAAGAAAACATCGTGAGTAACATCTTCGGCGACCTGAGGTGAGCCACTCATCTGTAACGCGAAACGGTAGATGCCTCCGTGCCGCCGCCGGTAGAGTAGGGTGAATGACTCCTCATCCCCGGCCAACATGAGCCGCAGCAATTCTGAATCTGGCAGGTCAGTCTTTGCTTTCATTCGATTACAACTTGCAAACTACCACTTGATTGTCTTGTGACTCATTCATTAGATATTCGCGGACGCATTCCTGAAAGTTCCAGAATGTGTACCGTCAGTGTGCAAACTTCTGAAGAAAGTCCGCTGATTTTTGCCTTAGTGAAAGCCAGTCCCGAAAAACAACCGGATTCTGTAGCCAGACTTTTAACCACTGGACGACCTCACGCACCAATTCACCCTCCTTGGAATCTAGTTCTCTCCTCAGTTCCTGGATGTGTTGGGTCAGTCGTTTTACACCGGTTTCGTCTCCTTCAGTGGCAATTTGAATTCGCAAGTCTTCAATCTTTGTCACCGATGCCAGCGCAAGTTCGAGCGAAGTGAAGTCCAAGTCTCCGGGTCCGAAAAATTCATAGACGTTTGCCTCTCGCCAAACAGTATCAGCCTGTAGAACTTCCGGATGCCGCAATGGAACGCCGCTATCGGCGAGGGCCCTGGCCAAACTTGCTGGAGACTTAATGCTGCTTTGCCCGAAAACGCTCCGCAGGGACTCCTGGATCGACGCCAGTTCAGCGGCCCCAAGCGACTGGCTACCAGTCCTTCTCCAGGCCTCAAGCATTAATTCTTGCCTTGTTAGCCGTGTCTTTTTGGAGCTCATGAAAGGATCAAATCAAGGTCAACTTCTCGCCGGTAGGCGCATGAGCTAAACTCTGTTCGCTTCGTTGCCTTCGCCCAGGAAATACCAAATGCCCTTTCATCCAAAACTTTTAGCGTGGCTCCCTGCCATTCTGCTTGTGTTCAGCTTGCAAACAACAACTCAACAGACTTTCAAGATCGCAAAGATTGAATTCGAAGGACTGAACCAATTGAGTGCGGACGAGATCATGTCCACAACCGAACTCAAGGTTGGTCAGCAGTTCGAATTATCGGCGCTAAACGCTGCCGCGCAGCGTTTGGTCGATAGTGGATTCTTCAAAAACGTAGCCTATCGCACTCGGCCCAATCGTGACCAGATGACGATAACGTTTGTTGTCGAAGAAGCGAAAGTGGGAAGCTCGAGAGTTGTTTTCGACAACTTTATCTGGTTCACTGATACCGAGCTGATCGCCGCAGTTAAACAAGAAGTCCCCGGTTTTTCAGGCACCGCACCTGACAATGGCGATACTGTCGAACGGATCACAAAGTCCCTCCAACGCTTCCTCCACGAGAACCAGATTGAGGCTACGGTCTCTTACATGACTTCTCAGGATTCCATCGGTAGTAATTCTAGGGAACACATTTTTAGTGTGACCGGCGTGCCCATGCCGATCTGCACGCTACATTTTCCTGGCGCAAAAAACATTCCCGAAGCCAAGTTGATCGAAAGTTCAAAGGAGCTGTTTGGGAATGATTACTCGAACAAATTTGTGAGCATCTTCTCCACAAAGACGTTGTTTCAACTTTACCGTGAGGCCGGTCAATTGCGCGCAGCCTTTTCACCCCCGCTGGCAAAACCTGAGGCGACCGCAACATGTAGATCAGGAGTCAATCTGACAATTCCGGTTGATGAGGGATTGATCTACAAGTGGGACAAGGCTGAATGGAGTGGAATAACCGCTTTGACTGCGGGGCAGTTGGATGGCTTGCTCAACATGCAGAGCGGACAACCTGTCAACGGAGCCAAATTGGATAAGGCAACAAAAGAAATTCAGAAAGCGTATGGCCGCAAGGGTTACCTCATGGCAGACGTCACCAGTGTTCCAAGCTACAACGACGCTAAAGAAACTGTTAGCTTTAAGATGAATGTACAGGAAGGTTCGCAGTTTCGAATGGGTCGATTTATTACTAAGGGATTTACCGAGGCGCAGGACAAAGTCTTGCACGAACACTGGGCATTGAAGCCAGGTGACATCTTTGACCAGGAATACTCGATGGAGTTTTCTCAAAAGCAGATAAACGAACTTCTGCGAATAATGTATCTGGAACGGCGCGGACAAGGTAAACCAGCACCCAACATGAAGTGGGACCGTAACATCAATCGAGCCGACTTGACCGTGGACATCACATTGGAACTCTCCAATTAATCGATCGTGTTTGATCTCAGCCACAGCCAAACGAATCACGAGCCACGCGAGCACGAACAAGTTCGCGCCCTCTTCCGAGAAGTCGACGCTTTGTTCGCAAGCAACCAATTCAATCCACATCGATTTTTTAGCGGGCCGCACGCGCAAACCTTAGCTGCATACGCGTGGCCTCGGCGACGCCACTTCCGCGATAGCGTTTCAAGAGATGAGCAACGACTCTTTCAAGTCGAAGACGGCATTCAAGTCCTTGCGAAATGTCGCTGGCAATCTGACAGACGAAAGCACGCGACTGTTGTGATCTGGCACGGGATGGAAGGTTCGATCGATTCCGTCTACATGTGGTCAATGGCAGCCAAAGCGTTCAGGGCCGGATTCAACGTAGTGCGAGTCAACTATCGAAATTGTGGGGGCACCGAACACCTAACTCCGACGCTTTACCATGGCGGTATGTCGGCGGACCTGGCAGTTGTAATCAATGAACTCATTAAGAAGGAGGGTTTGACCAGAATCTTTCCGATTGGTTTTTCGCTTGGCGGCAACATGGTCTTGAAATTGGCCGGCGAATATGCAGATAAGCCACCGGCGGAAATCACCGCAGCATGCGTTATTTCACCATCGGTGGATTTGCGAGTGAGCAACGACGCGATTCTGAAGGGATCGAATTGGCTCTATCACACGAATTTTATTCGCAGCCTGAAGAAACGGATTCGAGTCAAGAAGCAGCTTTACCCGGACTTATACGATGTCGCAGTACTCAAACAGATTAAGACGATCAGAGACTTCGATGAACGTTTCACTTCACTCGCACACGGATTTCAGAACGCCGAGGACTATTACTACCGATCAAGTAGCGTTCGAGTTGTCGACAAGATCCAAATCCCCACGCTCATCATCCACTCGGCAGACGATCCCTTCATTCCATTTGGCCCACTCCGCGAAAAGGCCTTCTCGGAAAACCCTTACCTGCTGCTTATCGCTACAAGTCGGGGCGGCCATGTCGCGTTTGTCTCCGCCGCTTCCGAAAAGGAAGATCGTTTTTGGGCGGAGAACCGTGTGATTGAGTTCTGTAAATTGTGTGAGACACGAAGCAACGCGGAGACGGGGTGACACGGGGACGCGGAGACTCCAAACGTAGTGCCATCGAGGAATAACTCTACAAGGATCCGAAATCATCGCTGGTACCAATTCCCCGCGTCACCCCGTCCCCGCGTCTCTCCGCCACGTCTCCCCCGTCGCGCAAGAGTCACTTCTCAATCTGCTTGATGATGCGTAAGGCGTGGTTGCGGGCCATCAGTGGTATATGTTCGTCTGTGCTCATATCCCGCAAGAGTGGCAGCAACTGCTTCGGATCGGAAAGGCCATTACGCTTAATGAGCGATTCCATAACTTCCATCAACTTTGGCGCGTTCAGCGGCTGATTCTCCCTGGCAATTGAAATGTCAAAAACAAGCATCGCCTGATCTGCGATGCGCTTGTACTCATTGACCAGAGCAGAAGCGCTTTCATTGTGCGTCCAATTAAACTCCGCCACTCGTTTTCGATCTCCCTGCTGCATTCCGATGCGCATCGTGCCAAGGTGCGAAAAGTCCTGGCTTGTTTGGTAGTTCGTTTGGGAGTTCAGAAAGTCCAGCGAAGTCCAAAGAGATGTAACGCGACTCAGCACAGTCGAAGAGAGTTCGATTGGCTCTACCACCGGCACGTCTTCATTCATGCGTTCGAAAGTGATCGTTCCATGTCCAGTCCCATCATGTTCAAGAACAAGATGCTTCACATAGAATTTCGGCTGGCTGAACTCATACGAATACTTCGCGTTGTTGGTTACCGGAGTATTGGTTGTAGCCGGAGGAGGCGTTCGATCGGGACGGATGTTCTGTTTCGAGCTTGAGTCCTGGGCCCAAGTGAAAATCGCCGCGCTCAAAACGATGAACGCGGCGGGGAGGCCTAGCTTCAGTAATGAAAACTTCTTCACTCGAACTTTACCGATACTAACTTCGAGACACCTGCGTCCTCCATCGTAACTCCGTAAAGAGCGCGGGCCATCTCCATCGTCCGCTTGTTGTGTGTGATAACGATGAACTGCGTGTGAGCGGACATCTGTACGACCTTATCAGTAAAGCGTCCAACGTTCGCTTCGTCAAGTGGCGCGTCGACCTCATCGAGCAAACAGAACGGCGCGGGCCGGTAGTGGAAGATTCCCAGAACCAGGGCCAATGCAGCCATTGCTTTTTCACCACCCGACAAAAGCAGCACATTCTGTAATCGTTTGCCAGGCGGCTGAGCGATCACATCGATCCCCGACTCCAGAACATCGTCGGTATCTATCAAACTCATCTCACCTCGCCCACCACCAAACAGTTCCTGGAACAGCTCACTGAAGTTCTTATTGATCTGCTCGAACGCGTGGCGGAAACGTTCGCGTGAGCGCCGTTTGATTTCTCGCAAGGCCTCTTCAGTCGATGAGATGCCATCGATGATGTCTTGGCGTTGAACTGTCAGGAACAGAAGTCGTTCTTCTGCTTCTGAGAGCTCTTCGAGCGCCATCATGTTTACGCCACCAAAACCTTCGAGTCTGGTTCGCAGTTCCTCAACACGCGCATGGCTTGTATCAAAGTCAAAGTCTTCAGCGAGCACAACCTCTCGTGATAGATCCTCCAACGACTGATTCAGTTCGGTGTGACAGTTTTCGTGCAGGAACGTTTGACGAGCCTGAGCTTCGGCTCTCTGTACTTCCAAGCCCGCTCTCGAGTCTCGCACATCCGCAGCACGACGATTCAGTTCAGAGAGTTCATCAGAGAAAGCGTCAGCCCTTCGACGGGCTTCCTGAAGTTGATCCGCTAAGGTGATGATCTGCTGTTCTTCGCGTGCACGATCACTTTCGACCGTACTTGCTTTCTGTTCAAGATCGGCTATAGAGAGTCGCAGATCATTCATGCGACCGTTCATTTCGGAAAGTTCAAACCGATGCCTGTCGACACGTGCTGCAAAGTCGGCCAGTTCACCTTCGATCCGTCTCACTTCCGCTGTCGTCGCACGTCGCCGCTCGGCCGCTGCGGCTGCCGTCGCACGTTGACCGGCGAGGCCCTCGCCTTCGATCTCCGCTTCACGACGCAGATCGGCCAGTAACGTCGAAGCCCTTATCACGTTGTCCGCCGACGCCTCTCGTGCGGCTTCAGCAGCTTCAGCTTCCAGCAATGCTCTAGCGCGTCGCTCAGCAAGTTCGATACGTTCCGCTTCAACCCGCGCGGAATCCTGAGCAACAACGCGCAGATGGCGTTCAGCGCGTTCAATCTCTTGCTCCAGCCCATTAGCGGTGAGCTCACGCGTCATTGCTTCCCGCTCTTCACGCCCAATTGCCTCATTGAGTGTTACAACTGCATCTTCCAACTCAACCAGACGAGAACGAGCTCCCCTCACGGCGACGCCGGCAATCTCTACTTCACGACTGAGAGCTTCGCCGCGCGTTTCGAGCTCGCGAAGTTCGCGCTTGAAGGCCAGGAGTCCCGCACCTTCTTGAACATCACGCGCATCACCTGCGTTGACGAATTGGCCACTGGCAATCCAGTCTCCGTTGAGCGTCACATACATCTCACCGGTGGCGATGGACTTGGCCATGGCCTCATCAAGATTCGCTGCCAGACGTGCATTCATTTTTTGCGGCAACGTTCGCTTGAGAATGGTAATTAGTTGTTGCGGTGCACCAAGTAGTTCACTAATCTGGAGATCCTCGCGCACATCGTCAGTCAAACCAATCGAGAGAGTTGAACGCTCCTCGAGTCGACACGTCAGGGTATCAAGCTCTTCGCTACCACCATGCAATCCGGCGACTAGAAAACTTGCACGACCGCCGTTGTTCTCGCGCAACCATTGAGCGGCGCGCACTGCATCGTCTGGAGTTGGCACAACGATCGCTTGCAGCGATGAACCGAGAATTCCTTCAACAGCCCGTTCCCACTTTGCGTCGACGTTCAAAGCGTCAGCAAGAGTGCCAATGAAGTGAAAATTCCGCGACGCCTCTGTCGGCGAAAAGACAAGTTGAACTGCAGGCGAGTAGTAAGCGCGACGCTGGTCGAGTTCTTTCAAACTCTCAAGCCGGTGACTGGCACGAGAGAACTCATCACGAACGCGTGTGAGTTCCGCTTCTGTATCACTTACAGCCTCATGACCACGCACAACGGAATCCACGGCAAACTCGCGTTCGGCTTGCAGTCGCGAGACACGTTCGCGCGCATCGGTGAGCTCCTGCGCAAATTTTTCTGCCTCCGACTTTCGCTCTGCGTACTGACTCGAGGCTCTCTCGCCTTCGTGCGCGAGACCTTCAGTCTGTTGCGATAACCGGTCAAGGGTAGCTTCCAGCTGACGGGCAATCTCACGGAGCCGTTCAGCCATTGCGGTTTGCGAGAGTAGTTCGGAACGAGCGCTTTCGATTTCCGCTTCAGCAGTGGTTGCAGCAGTGATTCTCGCTGAGTAGGACTCTTCAGCAGTCCGTAGCGAAAGGGCAGTTTGATCGGCTTCCTCGCGAAGTTTCGCATCTTCTGCTTGTAAGCGACGGCACTCCGATTCAATCAGAACTAGTCGCGCTGTGAGGGCGTCGATCTCAGCAGTGACTTCGGATCTCCGTTTTTCAACGTCCCCTAACTGTTCCTGCTGATAGAGACACTCACGAGCCTGTCGATCCCTTTGCAACACGGCCTCGGCTGCAGCCGCCCGTGCAGTCGTAAGTTGATCTTCAAGATCTCTTGCGTTTTGAGTAGCCGCTTTAGCTTCATCCTCACGGGTTGCCAGGTCGTTCGCAATGCCCAGTTCGACTTCAGCGATTTCAGCAAGCTTCGTTTTGGTGTCGTCCAACAGGCTGGTGAGCTTCAGGTCTTCCGCAACGTAAACGCGCCTGAGAAGTTCACGCAGCTCTTCGCGCAGCACTCCATAGCGACGAGCCTTTGCAGCTTGTCGGCGAAGACTATTTACCTGACGATCGATCTCAGAAACGATGTCGGAGATACGAGACAGATTTGAGCGGGCAGATTCGAGTCGAGCTTCAGTCGCACGTTGACGAACTCGAAACTTGGTTATGCCGGCCGCCTCTTCGATGATGGTACGGCGATCCATCGGCTTGGCAGAAAGGATTTGTCCAATTCGGCCCTGTTCGATGATTGCGTAGTGTCCTCCAGCCAGACCAGTGCCGGAGAAAAGGTCCTGAATGTCACGGAGGCGGCAAATCTTGTCATTCAGCAGATATTCGCTTTCGCCCGAACGATAAAGCCTTCGAGTAACGGAGACGGCCTCACCCGGCGCGAATTCGAGAGCCAGATTTCGTCTTCGCCAGTGTCGTTTATAGGAGACTTTGGGTTGGGCAGGCTGTACTGAGGCAGGAACGATTTCAATTGCTTCAGTTGAATTCTCGGTACTGACTACCTCAGCAGCGGATTCTGCGCTCGTCGATTCTGCCAAGACCTCCGAAGGTTCCTCGGGCAAAATGGAATCAAGGTCGACCAGCTGATCATCGATTTTTTCAAGGGTTGAGTCGATATCCTCAATATCCGGCTCCTCCTCGACGGTTTCATCACGCACCATGTGCATGACTACCTCGGCCATTCCACTGGGAGGCCGATTGCGCGACCCCTGGAAAATAACGTCCTTCATTTCGCCGCCACGCAGGTGTTTTACGCGCTGTTCACCTAAAACCCAGGCAATCGCGTCAGCGACGTTACTCTTGCCGCAGCCATTTGGGCCTACGATGGCAGTTATTCCGTCTCCAGTGAGGAGTATTTGTGTGTAATCGGCGAATGACTTAAAACCAGTAATTTCCAGGCGCTGCAGTTTGAACATGCGGTAGATTGCTCGATTATTAGGACCAGCCTCATTGCCTGAAATCACGGCTCGAGGGGATGCTTGTACGGGTGGCCAATATAAGTGGGAGCCGCTTAGAATGTCAACCAGAACTTGAACTTAGCATCCCTTATTGAAGTGACAAGCAAAGTTAAGTTTGTAAGCTTAATTTCCGGGGGCCGAAAAGGAGCGGGGAGTTTTTTTTAAGAACTTATCGTTTGAGGTTAGAGCGTCTTGCGTAGAGTAGCAGATTGACTCCGGGTCGCAAAGAGTACGCTCCCCCAGGTTCAGTTGAAGGCACCTGCTTATAAACCTCCCCAAGAGTCGACTCCACTTCGCTTTTTTGATCTTCCGAAGCGATTATGATTGGCTCCGTCGAAGACGTCATATGGCCGAAATAACCGACCCGACTGTAGTTGCGCAGATACCATGGTAGC
>DATEXA010000380.1:0-2545 GCA_035257465.1 Pyrinomonadaceae bacterium
GTTCTGTTTATCCAACTACTCCGGACGCATATCGCGTCGAGACCGGAACGCAACAAAGGATGGCTTCGTGCTGTTTTCGATCCTCAAATGGGCAGCGCCCTCAGTGCCATTCACGACAGAGTGAATACGCCATGGACGGTCGAAACCCTGGCCGAAACGGCGGGCATGTCTCGCTCCGCATTCGCAGTACGTTTTAAAGAGCTACTCGGACAAACACCACTGGAATATGTGACCGAGTGGCGAATGCAGAAGGCGATGCAGTTACTACATCAACGTAACAAAAAGCTCATAGACGTCGCTCGGTCGGTCGGTTACGAGTCCGACGCTGCGTTCAGTAAGGCGTTCAAGCGAGTTGTCGGGGCTAACCCTGGTGAATACCTCAAACGTGGTATTTGAAGACGGTCAAACAGGATCGCGAGAAATGCTGCGAGGACCACCGTGATGCAAATCGAGCTCGCATAGTAGCCGAACACAGTTAGCATGCCTGCTACCAATGGGAAGAGCAGGGTCGCGATTCTGCGAAGCAGCTTATCGGATGTCGAGAGCGAAGACGGAGGCGCGATTTCGACCACTTGTACCTGATTTTTTTTTCGGAAACCGCGCTCATATTTGCAACCTGATTACGCATACGTTCCTGCGCGCCGATCAGCGCCAACGCCTTCACCGTGCGCAAGAAGAGGCATGCTCCGACTGATTTGCATCCCTCATTTCGAACAACAAGATGCTAGTTCCTGCGCCAACGTGAGTATCCCCAGCCGCCACCCCCGAGCAAGAACAAAACGAGGAGAACAATCAATAAAGTTCCCATCTGAATCTCCTAAGTCTGAGGAAGAGAGTTGATTCTTCTTATTTCCTCTGCAGGTAGCATCATAGAAGACAGGACAATCGATAGCTGTGCTCATCGAGACATATTCCCGTTTTGCTTGCTTCTTTCCCGGGCAAGTTAGCTCAGCCGCTGTCGTAGCGAGGCAATGGGCTGTCTTACGCCGGTCTACTTTGATATCGGTTGTGAATCTAGTAGGCGCCACGATGGAGCGTCAGCGAGAAGAATGAACGCGGGCTAAAAGAGAAGGATGTTGGCCCACCAAAGCGTGCTTCTGCAGTGATGTTGAGGTTTTGCCTCAGATCAAAAGCCGCAATGGGATAGGAGCACTCCGGTAATCGATGGGAGTAAATGTGCCCACCGAGGTTCGCGTACAGCCGCCAAAGGAATCTCGCACAGGCTGACGTTTGAACTACGATTGGGACTAGGTCGATAATCTGCTGGACGGCAACCGTGCTGTCATTCGTAAACTGATCAGACACACATTTTCCGAGCACTTCTGCGACGTTAACTGAAAACAGGATTGCGTGCGCTAGGTCTCACTGTGACGAAGTCGCCTTTTGGTCCTTAATCTGCAGCTCATTCACCACCTGCTGCACATTTGGAACTGCTGATGCGACTTTTTCAACCTGAGCGCGCCGGGCTTGAGAATTGACCTCACCGGTCAATGTCACGACGCCATTCTTTACGTCGTATTTAACACCCTTGTTGAGCCTGTGCTGGATGAGAGTAGCATCTAGGTTTTTCTCGATACCCTTGTCCAGATCCGAACTGACTGTCTTAGCTTCACTTGCGGTAGCTGGCGGAACCACCCCAACCTGGTTTGACACAACTTGTCCGCCCGCAATGGACTTGGCAATCGATTCAGCTTGTGACTTGTCGCCATCAGATGGAACGTGCCCCCCAAGGGTCACAACGCCTTTATCCCGATCCTGGCTAACGGAGACATCTTTGAGGCCGGCCTGATCTAGCGATTTGCGGATGCTGTCAGAAACATCGGGCGACTGCGTTGTACCCGAGCAGGCCGCAAGAGTTCCGACAACGAAGAGCGTGAGCAGGGTCACCAACAATTTATTAGTTTTCATACGTTCCTTTCATGGGGACTAACCTATTTGAAATGGCCCCCATCCGCGCGCTATGCAGGGCCATCCACATTTACTTTCCGAGGGCTTTCTCCACCTGGCCAATTTTCTTTTTGACTTTCCCGCCTATTCTTTCACCAATACCCTCGGCTTCTAAGTCGCGATTGTTCGTTAGTTGGCCCACCTTTTCCTTGATCTTGCCTTTCACTTCGTGGACCTTGCCACTTGCTCTGTCCTCAGTGCTTTGCTTCATGAATTGTCTCCTGTCACTCGATTTGAGACTCGCCGTTTAGAGCCTTCAACCAGCAGGTCATTTGCAAACACCGCTCCCTCATTTCAGATCGACCTTGACAGGTCAACGCAATACGCCAAGGAAGTACAAGACCACCGCGATGAGCACGACCGTCCCGACTATCCCCAAGCCCCCGCGTGACCCCCATCTGGAATACCCGTAATAGCCGCCGCCCCCGCCGAACAACAGAAGTAAAACAATAATGAGAAGTAGCATCGAGCTTTTCCCTTCGGGATTTCAACTCTGCAGCGCAATCCTGAATGCATCCAGATGGCCCTAGAATCAAACGGATCCAAGTAATGAGCCGTCGTTCAAGTCCGGGCGGCCCGGTCGTGTAACTAGCGGCGG
>DATEXA010000381.1:0-6699 GCA_035257465.1 Pyrinomonadaceae bacterium
GTTGCGCCGGTTGCTTCCACTCCAGCACCCGCGAGCGGCGCAAGCATTAAGCTCACGATCATCTCGTCCTTTCCTGGTGGAGCGAACCCACTGGCAGGAACGGGCGTTACGCTAATGAGTGAGCGCTTCGACGTTGTGTTACGCAAAGTGGGCGCACCCATTGCGGCGGACATTACACCGGGCAAGGCGGTGCAGGCCTATGCCGCAAATTGTTTTCCACCGAGGAGTTGCCCAGCGTATACACCTGCAATTCAGCCGTACTACGTAGCTAAGGGAACCTTCGACAACACAGGTGGGGTCGTCCTGACAGCGCAAGTTCGCCCGGGGACTTACTACGTCTTTTGCTCAGCGAAGGCGGCAAACGGCGCCCTTATATGGGATGTGCCCGCAGTATTGAAGGTCGGAGAAAATACGATTACGTTGACGGCAGGAAACGCCGAACTCATCCACTAACTTCATCTGCCGGAAATTCTTCCAACTCTTGAAGAACGGATTCAATATAGTTCCGCAATTCAACACTGTGAGCTTGGATTACCGTTCATTGGCTATGTCTTCTCTTTGGAAATTCATATACCAGTTCCATTCCCAGGTCTGCGCGTCGTCGGGGGAGAACGCCTGGGACCAAACGGGAGTGCTTGGATTACTCGCATCCCAGCGGAACTGCACGATGATCTCTTTTTGTTCGTAAGTATCCCGCGCATAGAAGCTGCCGATTTTGTTTTCAAACGAGCCGAGTTGTGGAACGTCCAGTTCGACGGTCTCGCTGTTTGCCCAATAGATACTCCAAAGTCTGGTCTGGGGACTGAAGAGCCGCAGTGACATCCCTTCAAATGGCATGTGGTCGATCGTGGCTAGGCATGTGTGATCAAGATCATGTACCCACTCTGATGCGCAAAGACGAGGCACAGTGAGTAACAAAATGGACATGAGTAGCATAAGAAGAAACTCGAATTCAGCTCACTTAACAAAATTACTCTTCGTAACCAAAGCTCTGATCCTGGTTTACGCATGCGCGTCTGGGACTCAAGGTCAGTCACGCAGTCAGCCCTCAGCCAGAGATACGGCTCGACAGATACAGCGAGTCGAAAGAGATCAACAGCTTCTTCTCAAACCGCTTCCGCCAAGGAAAGAGGATGATTCTGCACGCCGGGCGGCTCTAAAACAATCCAAGGAGGATTTCAAGAATATCCAAGGGATAAACAACAAGATGATGGCGAACGCCTGGGCCAAAGAGGAATTGGACTACAACTCGATCTCAGACAGCATTTCCCAAATAAAATCAAAGGCCATTCGTTTAAAATCGAACCTCTCGTTACCGGAACCCGAAAAGGAGAACGAAGAGAAGCAACTCGATTTGGCAGTTGTAAGCGTTAAGGACTTTCGAGCTGCCCTCTTGCGGCTTGATAAGTCAATCATGAGCTTCGTAACGAATCCCCTCTTTAAAGAATCAAGCGTTATGGAAGTGTCGCTAGCCACGCGCGCAAGTCACGATCTTGAAATGGTAATCGACTTAAGCGAGAACCTTCAGAAAGCCGCAAAGTCGCTCAACAAACTGTCTTCCAAAGACACTCACTAGTGTACACGCCGACGCATGCGCTTCATTCGCGAACGCAAGCGACTAAGTTTAAAGCCTACTGGTATACGCGACCTTCGTGCTTGATCCATCCTGCAGTGTGATGCTGAAGTGGGTCGTGATGCGTCCAGTGAATCGTTCCACCTTTTTCGTTCCACTCGTATTCGCCGAAAAATGCGATTTCATCGCCAACCGCGAGCGAGATAATTCGCGGTGCCAGGTCAATATTATGGGCAATCAAGAGTGTCTGGCCCGTTTTGAGTGCAACGATAAATCGCTGATGCCGACTTCCGTCAGTATCATCCGGGAGGAGCCGACTGACGGTTCCCGCTCCCTCCACCTGAAAATCGCTCTCGTGCTCCGCAAAGGCATGGGCCAAACGTTGGTCACTTTCGCCAACAGCTACCTTGCTATTGATCACAGGCGCCGACGTGCACGAGCCAAGGGCGGTGAGACAGACAACCACTGCAAGCAAACCGAATTTCATCGGGTTAGTGAAATCCCTCGTTTCATTGTCAAGGAAGCGGTAATTATAAGCACGAAACTCCAACGTTGTTCACCGACGTCCCGTTGGGGAACACTCAAGCAGCGCTCTTGAATCGTAGTTTTGCTTGAACTCCTAACGATGCCAAAACGCGCAACATAAGGTCAGTTGAAATGTCGTGGGTGTTACGGTTCAGAATTGCGGTTACGCGAGTGCGTGATGTACGAGCCAGCCTCGCCACGTCTGAATGAGTCAATCCCTTCTTAGCGACTACCTCGACGATCTTATCGTTCAAGTCCCTGCGGAATTCGATCTCCATTCCCTCAGCGGGGCTCAGTCCCAGCGCCTTCGCGAGTTCTTTGGCATTGCGAGTGACTACCGGCCTAACTTTCTTCATCCCAATATCTCCTTGAGTCTCTTATGCGCTAAGGCGATCTCCTGCGGCGGTGTCTTTTGCGTTTTCTTTGTAAAAGCATGGAGGATCAAGAGTGTATTTGCCAACTTAGTGTAATAAAAAACGCGATAAGCACCTGAAGGGTCCTTAATACGCAATTCCGCAACACCGGGCGCGACCGACGCCATTGTTCGCGATAACGGCATTGAGAGCCGTGCACCTTTTTGTAAGTCAAAAATCGCCTTACCGAATTCCCGGCGCACGTCTTCCGGGAAACTTCTCATGGCGACGCGAGCCCTTCTGATGGAACAGAACAGTCTTCACTTTGTCCAGTGTCTCAGATGTGAGACATAGCTGTCGAGAGTGACCAGTAGCAGTCTTTCAGGGCAATCGGCAGTGACGGGCCAACTTTGCGGGCAAGGCTACACTTCAATGAATTAGTATGCTGGAGATTGCGAGCGGCAAGCCACGCGCTTGCCGCTAGTGTTCAGGGTCTTTAGGAAGGTCGGAGAGTAACGTGGAAAACTGAAGACGACATAGTGTCAATGAAATCGCTGGCCATGATCTAACTTCGCTGCCTGCGCTGAATTACAACTCGCCGGCAATAACAACCGTTTCCACCTGAGGAACCACCTTATCGGCATTTATCGACAGCTTGCCGTTTCTGACTTCCGTCTTACCGTAGACTGCGACGTTCCGAACTGGATTCAACATCAACTTGTTACGTTCAGCTTTCTTTAGCTTCAGTAGGCTGACCTCGATCAGCGCCTTAGTGTTTGCATCGAAGAGTTGGATGCTTTTCCCGTCGGCGTTAACCGCGACAACCGCACCGCTGACTGTTACGAGTCGTCCCTGGTAAGCGCCGGCACGATTGGAAAAATCTGTGGTATCGATGGGTTCATAAGCGTCACTGGCTGCCACGGCCACGGCCAAAACGAGAAGTGTTAGAGTCAAACGAATTATGTTCATGGAATCTCCTTATTTAATAGCTCACTCAATTAGCGACCAACTGGTGCGGAGTATAGTGGTATGTAGAAAGGCTGAAAATTGTACGTTGGTTCTTTGCACCTGTACTAAGGTGCAATAAGGAAGGGATCAGCTACTGTTAGGCGAACCACTCACGAAGCACAAAACTTCGAGGATAAGAATCCTGCTGGATGCGCGTCCGCTGCATGCCGTTGTTATGTTGCCCGTGGTCGGAACTGCTCCACCAGGCCTACCTACCAAATCACTTTCGCTTTGCCGCACAGACTCCGTTCTCCAGCACCAGCTCAGGCTCCGGTGGGACACTACAATCAGAGCCCAAACGCTCTTCTGCATTAATCTTCTTCTGCAACTCATTATATTCCCTGACGAGTCGCTGCAGTTTTGACTCATCTGTTCGCGTTGTTGAGTACACGAGGAACATCCACGGGCCTCCGCAAGGCTTGGCGCCGAAAGCAATATACTTGCATTGAGCGACGCTGTCCGCGCGTGGCTCACCTATTTTCGCATCAATGGCTCGCTTGAGATCACGGAGGCGCTCCCGATCCGATTGGTCTCTAGCCGAGCACACTGCTGTAGTCAATCCGCCAGACTGGACAGCCTTATGCGTTGCCAGCACCATTGGGACGATGGTCATGGCAAGTAGGAGAAAGCTACTCTTGTACAAGTTTGACATGGGTAATTATGTTCCTCTGCAAGCATTACTAGAGATGCGATCACTCGCAGTTTACCTGGTATTCGATTCCCAGCTTAGGCACCTAACGTTGCGCTTCAGCGGCTCGCCCACGCAACCTTACAAAGAAGACCCATGGCGGGTCCGCTCCAAGCGCGTGTTGGATTGCGCCGCTCAGGAAATGAGTTTCTCACCATTGCGGCTGCTGTTGTTACGCTTCGCCTCACGCATAGAAATTACAAATAATTCCCCATTACAAACTTTTCAATCGGCAGTCTCGGTTCGATTTTAGTTTCTTTAGTTTCTTTTTTATCCAAGAAGTTGCCACTGTCAGGATTTGTCGTGGAGAAACTTTCCTTCCTTACTTTATAGAGATAGAAATTGTTCTCTTCACACCTAAAAGTGAATTGAAGTTTGTAATGATATAGACCCCCGCCCCAATCAACTTCTATTTGAAAGCCAGTCTTGTTTTTTTGAATTGAGTTAAGCGAGAAGTTCTTAACTTCTGATTCTTTCGGCAATTCGATTTTCGAGATAATTTCGTCGCCAACGATAATATTCAAATCTTCAGGGATAACAGTGTCTGAATCTTTTTTTCGATTCGGATTCTGAACGACAAGGAAACTGTAGTCGTTTGCTTTGCGGCAATCTAAGGTCTTTGCGGTTTTCAGATCGACGTCTGCACCAGATGAATTTTGAAAAGTCGCCACGACCGCCGTATTGTTTGCTGAACAAGCTGCAATTAAGCGGAATAACATAATTGCAACGCAAGCGCCTATGAATGTATGAGACTTCATCGACATACCAACTCGAGTTCAAATGAAGAAGCCATCCAACGTTGCGCTTCAGCGGCGCGCGAACTTACTCAACTTCGATTTTAGCAGCAACCGTTAACTACCCCCCCCAACCGCGTCCGCTGCAAGCGCGTGTTCGGCGCGGTCCACTGTAAACATCACGGCTTGAGCTTCTTTAATTGAATCGTGGTATTGGGAACTGCTGTCTCGGTTCGCAATTCTTCCAGAGGAATTAGTTATGAGTTAAAGGCAAGGCTGATTTCCGTGGCGTTATGATCTCCTCCGACATATTGCAAAGGCGGTTCTCTACTGTCTTTGATCCTTCGTACCGGAGAGCCTGTTCTAGCGACGTAGCATTAATCGTAAATAAGCGTTGACCATCATTCCACGTTATGATCGCCTGGGAATACACGTCATCATGGCGGTACCTAACTGTTCGCTCACCAACTTTCAATCCCTGCTGGTCCAATACGTTAGTGTGAGCGATGATCTGAAGTCCCTTTTTTCTTACGTAGGCGAGAGCGTCTGCTGCCGACGGGCGCTCAACACAGGAGAACGTGAGTGAGTCGGACGTGTTGAATCCGGTCTTGTAGGTCACCCATTCATCGTCGTTGCCTGTAGTGAGACTTTTAGTCACAGTGATTACTTTGGGAGAGCGCTCGCTGAACCAGTCGCGGAGATGTGATACGGCTGAACTGGTGGCCCAACCCACGCTAAAGGTGATTATGGCGGTAAGCACGCGGATGATTGTTGAAGGAGTCAAAATAGATCGAATCGACATATGTGACCTCGCAATTTCGCATAGCCTAGGTCTTTTGTGATAAGTCAAAAGTCACGACAGTATTCTGGCCCGTAGGGTTGTTATCTCTAACGAGCTTTATTCCAGCACCGTCTACTTGGATGCCAACCTCCGATGTAGCAGGCGCACCATCATGGTTTGCCCCCAAACTTGACCGGACTCCATCCACGCCCACGCAACTACGAATAAAGGCCGCTCACCGGCGAGTCCGCTGCAAGCGCTTGTACGGCTCGCTTTCATCAGGGAGACGCCCGCTTAACTTAACGCAAGCTGATTGTATTCTCTACCGTCGCCTCACAAGCTCGCGGCGATTTGGGCCATCTGACCTTTAGGGTGACAATCACCGACTTTGCTTCAACCTGCTGGACATCGATCATGATTCGCTGACCTTTGCGATCTGCTACTATCTTCCCCGTGGATGTGTGCCATAAATACTGAGGAACATGTTTGTTAGACGGCTGATTCGCAAACGCCACACATCTGTACTCATTCTGATTTTCTGTTTTCTGACAAGACGCTGTCGCTGAAGGACAATCCTCGACAGCGAACGGCTCAGAGGAGACGCCAAATGCCGTGGCGAATATGGACAAGATTGAGAGAATTAGTGACATGCTCAATTTGCGATTGCGAGATACTCGCTAGAGCCGAACTACTAATTGGGCGCGGCGCTGTTTGTAGCGATTCAAATAATTGTTGCCACGGACAATTAATTTACTTAGCCTCGTAACGTACCAATATCTTCTTCCGAAATATTCACGCGTAAGGCGATTGGCCCAATCATCTGCAACATCTTCGCGATGTCGGAACTCCCGCGTTTTGGTTAAGTGTATGTGATGACCTATCTCATGAAACAACGTATTGGCTACTAACAATTCACGGATAAAGGACACGCGCAACGTCAACGCTTGATACTGGACCAACATATTGTCCACGTATTGTCGGATGAAGGCTGCATTTCCAGGCCAAGCTGGTTGGTAGCTTCCAAGTGCCTCAACTTT
>DATEXA010000382.1:0-3088 GCA_035257465.1 Pyrinomonadaceae bacterium
CTACTCAAACCTAGCGCGCCCCCGCAGGTCATCATGACGCAAGAGTCAAAGTGTGAAGTCAGAATCCAATCAGAGGTAAGGAAACCTGCGGCGCTAGGTTTGAGTAAGTAGAGTTTAGAGAAATTGCTGCCCCCTTCCCGACCACTTGTACATGAGTGTCAGAGTTTTCATCTCTCCCTTTCCAAGTTGCAATTGTCTTAATGACAGTTGAAACGATTTCAATTGCGAAGTAAGCTGCGAGTGTAAGCCCCAACGTTGCAATCTAGGAAAAACTCAATTGACTGAAATAGAGATCAACAAGCTGCGTGAGGAGTGTGGCGTCTTTGGAATCTTTGGACACCCGGATGCTGCTCGACTGAGTTATTTGGGCTTGTACGCATTGCAACATCGCGGTCAGGAGTCGTGTGGAATCGTGGCTTCCGATGGTGCGGAGTTACGTCTGGAACGAGCAATGGGTCATGTTTCGGACGCTTTCAATCAATCGCACCTTGATCGACTGCGTGGCGCAAGCGCTATCGGGCACGTTCGCTACTCAACTGCAGGTGAAGTCTCAATACTCGAGGCGCAACCGTTTCTCGTCACATGTCAACACGGTCAGATAGCTGTATGCCATAACGGTAACTTGCCATTTGCGAAAGAAGAGCGAGAGCGACTCGAACGCGAAGGCGCGATCTTTTCGTCGACTTCCGACACGGAGGTTGTGCTGCACGGTGTCGCGCGTTCCTCCGCACCGATTCGGGAAGCAATACCCGATGTGCTGAGCAGAACGGAAGGCGCTTTTTCGATGCTCTTTCTCACGCCTACCGAACTGGTTGCAATTCGCGATAGCCGTGGATTCCGACCACTGGCTCTCGGTCGCCTTGGCGATGCTTGGGTGATAGCGTCGGAAACCTG
This sequence comes from Pyrinomonadaceae bacterium, assembly GCA_035257465.1. Taxonomy (GTDB): domain Bacteria; phylum Acidobacteriota; class Blastocatellia; order Pyrinomonadales; family Pyrinomonadaceae; genus PSRF01. Next base: position 895 of record DATEXA010000382.1, read on the forward strand.
CGCGTTTGATCTGATTGATGCTCAATACATCCGCGACGTCGAACCGGGCGAGATGATTGTGATCGATCAAAACGGTCTGCGTTCGTCTCATCCGCTTCCTGAGAACAAGCACTCGATGTGTTTGTTCGAACACGTTTATTTCGCGCGTCCTGATTCACTGGTCTATGGCAAGTCGATCAATCAGTCGCGTCACAAGATGGGTCGCCGCCTCGCCATCGAACAACCTGCCGACGCCGACATTGTCGTCCCCGTCCCCGATTCCGGGGTGGCAGCATCAATCGGTTACGCGGCTGAAAGTGGGTTGAGCTTTCGCTTTGGCCTGGTTCGAAATCATTATGTCGGCCGAACATTCATCGAGCCGCGGCAATCAATTCGCTCCTTTGGCGTCCGGATCAAATTGAATCCAGTTCGTGATCTAATCAGCGGAAGAAGAGTTGTTTTGATTGACGACTCGATCGTCCGCGGAACAACTTCCAAGAAAATTGTTCGCATGGTTCGGGACGCAGGCGCTAAAGAAGTTCATGTGCGCATCAGTTGCCCACCGACAATCAGCCCCTGCTATTACGGTGTTGACACACCGGACAAGGCTGACTTGATCGCAGCCAACATGTCGGTTGAGGAGATCCGCAAGTTCATCGAAGCGGATTCACTGGGTTATCTCTCGCTTGAAGGGATGATTGAAGCAACGGGACTAAAAGCAAGTGAGAGCTGCGTAGCATGTTGGAACGGTCAGTATCCGACTCGAATAACTCGCCAGGCGGAAACAGTGTGGGAAAGAGATCGGGAATCAGTGGCGGGTGATTAAAACTGTTCGCTTTGTTATTTGACGGTGCCGGACCGTAGTAAGAAGAGGTGCATCGTGCGGAGTTCACTGTTAGCGACAGCAATGTTGTTTTGCTTAGCCGGTAGTGCGCACGGACAAAAGTCACAACCCAAAACGGAACGCCGAAACGTGGCAGTGGAAGTTTTTCAGGTTCTCGGGTTGCCGGTAAATGTTCACGAAGCGGTTCTGTTGCCGAAAGACGGCGGTTATGTTTTGCGATGTCGAATGTCTAATGAGTCGTCCACTGAAATTGTTGGACTGCGATACGTACTGACCTCGATTGACGCGAGCGGTGGACCGCAGATGATCGCAAATCGAACGGAGGGCTTTGGACTTCCCGGTTACGGAATGAAAAGCCTCACCTTTGTTACTCCGATTAAGTTCAACCCGAAAGAGGGAAACAGATTTGTGCTGATGGTGGAACAGGTGTTGAGTGCCGAAGCCATCTGGGAAGTTATCAAAGCAAAAGATACACTCGAAGCGTACGTTAGAGGTGATTACTCGATCCAACCGAACGTAATGCGCGTTACGAATCTAGTTGATGCGCCCACTCAGATTCGAGTGATTTACTAATCGTCAAACAAAAGGATACGTATTGGGCCGAGCTACTCGAGGATGTGGTTGCGCTGTTGCAGTGCTCGTTGTGGTTTGCTCAGCCACGGTCTTCCTCGCCTATCGATATGCCTTGCCCTGGTGGAAGAGAAAACCGCCGCCACCTTCCGGCGAACTCCAGGTACATATTCTTGACGTCGGTCCAATTGATGGCGACTCAATCCTGATTTCGTCGGCTGGCGGCAAGACGGTTCTCATCGATGCTGGCGATACAAGTAAAGGCAAAGTTGTTGTTGAGGCCTTGAAGCGCTACAACGTTCAGCAGCTCGATTATCTGATAATCACGCACCCACATCCAGATCACATGGGAGGTGCTGCGGAGGTTTTCAAAGCAGTCAAAGTTCTCAACGTGATCGATAACGCTCAGCCCCCAAGTGTGCCGCCAGAACTGTTACCTGCGCAAAAACCTGCAGCTAAGGGAAGTGCGAAAAAGCTTGTCCCTGGTAAACCCGTCAAGACTTCGACACTCATAAAGTTTTACGACGACTACAAAACCGGGTTCAGTAGCAGCGGAGCGCATTATGAGAATGCGGGACCCGGAGCGAAGTACGACCTGGGCAATGGCGCTTCGTTGACGATTCTTGGACCGATCGATCCGTTATTTACAAAGGATCAGATGAAGACGGGGGGCAACGAAGTCAACGCGAATTCGATCGTAGCGCGTTTGGACTACGGCTCATTCTCAATGTTGTTGCCTGCAGACGCGGAAGAGCAGACGGAGCATCGTCTGTTAACAAAGGACGTGAACCTGGGAGCGAA
>DATEXA010000383.1:0-1983 GCA_035257465.1 Pyrinomonadaceae bacterium
AGCGACCCTTGACCCTTCACCACGTTTATTCGTAGGTTCGAATATCCTCCAGCGTTAACCGCACCGCGCAGGACTGTGGACCCCGGCAATGGTCAATTCACAACGAAGTGGCAGCGATATGAGCATACAAGGCCGATGAACTTAACGCCGGCTGGACTTCGAAATCATCTGACGTTACTATCTGCGCACGCATCACGGTAACGCCGCCGGTAGTGGCGAGGAGTTGAGAGAGGCTAGAGCAGTCATGATTCTGCGACTTAGGTTGTACAGTCTGTCTTTGAAGGTTGCAATCTATCTTTTGCCCATTTGTGCGTTTTACTTAGGGTGGTTCTTCTGGAGCCTCATTTGGGGGTTTCTTGGGCGGCCTGTATTGTTTTCGATTCATGGACATGTCTACCACATGCTGTTTGGAACGCTGGTCTGGGCTTTTGTTGCCGAACGCTACAGGGTTACGAGTTTTGACGAGCTGTTTCGCGAGCGCACAGGAGCGCGCGCAGCTTGGTCGGCGTGTCTGACGGCTTCCTTCATTCTGTTAGCTCTGCTCTATTTCAGTCGCGATGATATCTATCCTCGTGGACTCTTGGTGTGCGACCTGGTCGTGGTGCTGGCTCTCACCGTATTCTTGCACGCGATATTTCGGACATTATTCAGGAGCAGTGCAAGTATGGCCAAGCCAACCCGAATCCTCGTGGTTGGAGCCGACCAATTTGCACGAGAAGCGGCTCTCCGGCTGCAGCGCGTGTCTTTTGCCCCGGCCCAGATCGGAGGCTTCGTCAGGCTACCGGGTCAAGAGGTCGACGTCAAAGATCACCGCGTTTTTGAATTGGAGCAACTGAAGCTCTTGAGCGCAAATCATGGAATCGATGAAGCAGTGATCGCGATTCGTCCGGCACAGTTCTCGCAGATCCCGAAGATCATGAAGACGTTGAAGCGTTTGTGTTTGCCTACACGGGCACTGGTTGACTTGGGCGAAGGGATCGTCGTTAGAGAGCGGTTGTTTCAGCTGGGCAACATTCAGATGCTGGATCTTAGTTCGACTCCCACTGAATCGTTGGACTACGCGTTGTTCAAGCGCATCTTTGACATCTGCTTTTCTCTTACCGTGTTGGCACTGACAGCGCCGCTCCTAGGGCTGATCGCTTTGATCATTCGCCTGACGTCACCAGGCCCGATTTTCTTCACCCAGGAACGTATTGGATTGAATGGCAAGCCTTTCAAAATGTACAAGTTCCGGTCAATGCGAGCGGGCCTAACTTCCGAAAGCGACACGCAGTGGACAACATCAGAAGACAATCGTAAAACGTCATTCGGAACGCTGTTGCGTAAAACCAGCTTGGACGAGTTGCCTCAGTTTATTAATGTCCTGAAGGGCGATATGAGCGTAGTGGGGCCGCGACCAGAACGACCGCACTTCGTTCACAAATTCCTGCAAGAAGTTAGTCTTTATAATCATCGCCATTCGTTAAAGGTCGGTATAACCGGATGGGCGCAGGTAAACGGTTGGCGAGGCGACACGTCAATCGAAAAACGGGTCGAATTTGATTTGTACTATCTACAAAATTGGTCGTTCATGTTCGATTTGCGGATCATCATGATGACAGTATTCTCCGGATTGATAAACAAGAACGCCTACTGAGCTGGCGGCAGCCGGACAACAACAGTCGAGAGCGTCGCGAGGAGTTGAAATTTGATGGGTGTCGACGACTCTTGGGCAAGTTGAAACTGGTCAAGGCGATGCGGAGGAGATCGAGGGACTTCATTAGGCTTTGGGCTCTGTTGACATCCTCGACGCGCAGGGTTTCAGAGGAGACGATCTGGCGACGATGTTGTTTTCTATGAGGGCAGGAAGTGGGATGCCAGAGGTCGCATCTGTCCCGGCAGGAAGAAAATCAATTTCAGTATGTGTTCCAACAACCAACAACTGCAGCTGTGTGAATTGGCGTTTGCTGAACCGAGTGGGACGAGGCGAGGCTGGCAGTGGGC
>DATEXA010000384.1:0-13133 GCA_035257465.1 Pyrinomonadaceae bacterium
ACAGTCGGGCTACTGCACCGCCCCTCTCAACCCCTACGACTCAATCAACTTTGCCAATATAGACAACGCTTCTTCCACTTCTTCATCCGTATTGAAGAAGTGTGGTGAGACGCGCAGGCCTGCGTTTGGCCGACTGTCCACAAACACATGCTTCTCTGCCAGGCGCTCGACCATTCGTGGCGCGTCGGCCACGCCGATCATGATCGAACCACCTCGTTTCTCTCTCGGCAAAGGTGTATTCAACTTCCAGCCATGCTCCTGCGCGAATTCGATGATGCGATTAGTTCTGCGCCTCGACTCACCGACGATCTCCGACAAGCCGACGGTCTCGATGATTTCCAACCCGGGGATGGCTGAGTAAAGCGCCGGAATGCTTGGTGTCCCCTGGGCAAATCGCCTGACTGATCTAGCGTAATGCATCGGTGGGTGCGCGAAATCAAATGGAGAAGAGTGTGCCACCCAGCCAGTCAAACGCGGTCGCAGGTCTCGTTGCAGATCCGGTCGCACGTACAAATAGCCACAAGCTGGACCACCACACAGCCATTTGATCGTGCCGCCAATCAGAAAGTCGACGTTCCAATCAGCAGCCTCGAGCAAAACGACGCCAGCCGATTGATACACGTCTAAAAGAACGAGTGCCCCCTTCGAATGCGCATGCTCTACGATCGCTTTTGCGTCCACACGAAAGGAGCTGCAATACGACGTGTGTGAGAGCGCAACTAACGCGGTCTCCTCATCGATTGCATCCAGCAAGTCGTCGAGTTGAACCAAAATGCCATCCCGCGACGACACGACTTCGATCCGGGCACCCACTTCGCGTTGTCCATCCCAGATGTATTCCATCGACGGAAAATCCAGGTCCGTCGTGACGACCTTATTGCGTTTTGATTTTTTGAAGTCAAAACATGAGGCGACAGTTGCGAGACCAATCGACGCGTTTGGCTGAATTTGAACAGAGCCGGCTACCCCGCCCAGGATGCGAGCAATCCGATCTCCGACGTGCTGCGAGAGTTCCCACCAGCTCGTGGCCCATGCGTCTTCGCTGGTATGGTTCTCCCAAGCATCGCAATAAGCGAGCATCGCCTCACGCGCAGATCGTGGCACCGGGCCAAGACTGTGGCTGAGCAAGTGAATGCCGGCAGCGAGAGTTGGGAAATCGTAGCGATGGCGATCGATGGCAGTCATATATAAATTAGGGTCGTGCGTCTTCTCTATGTCTCAGAATCTGACAGATAAGCTCGGAGTGCCTGGCCAAGCGACAATAGCGCTGCCTTCGTCGCGCAATAAGTTCCAATAAGAGGTAAGTTGACCTTCGCAAATGCCGTCGCGATGTTAACTATTGCTCCATCGTTTTGCTCCACCATTGCCGGAGCAAACGCGCGCACCATTCGCAGCGCTCCAACGTAGTTCACTTCCAACTCCTGCCGGATGTCTTCAAAGTTCATTGTCAATGGGTTGCCGTACCCGGCAACTCCCGCATTATTGATGAGAATGTCCACCGCTCCTAACTTTGCGAGCGCATTAACGTCATCGTCTGAAGTTACATCGAGTTGGACAGGTTTGATGTTTGCACGAACATTTGCCGCGTCAGTCTTTAACTTGTTGCGATCTTCCTCTTTCCGCGTTCCGGCGATCACCTCGCGAGGACCCGCGTCGGCGAAAGCGAAAGCTAACATCCGGCCGAGACCACGACTCGCACCGGTAATGAGCACGCGTTTTCCCTCAATCTGCATTCGCTGCCTCAGCTTCAAACGAAGGTCTATCTTTGCCGGCAGATCGCATTCGAGCGAACTGGTAGAGTGCCGCACCGACGATGCCCCAAACAACAATGAGCTCAACACTCGTCAACGAGTGTCCGGAGATGCGCTGACTGAGTGTTTGGGTTTTCAGAGTATCTATATCACCCAGTAGTTGAATTACTATCATCGTACCCATCGCAACCACCGAGAACATTGCCGCCGCTTTCATCAACCAGTTTGGCAACGTCATCGTGATTTGGCTCGCCAGGTTTGGATTCAGGGTTGGCAAAAACAAAAACACAAGACTGTGAATGAAGTACAAACAGATGAGAGCTGCTACCGCGACATTGAGAGCCAACGAAAGTTGACCACTAACGAGCAGTAACGCGCAGGCGATGAGAGTAAGCGTGAGACCACGAATGGGTGTTGCCGTGCGCGGGTTAACAAATCCGATCCAGCGAGGCGCAAGACCGTCTTTGACGAACATGATCGCGAGACGCGAAGGCACGAATATCGACCCGTTCAGTGCTGTCATGATTGCCGCGATCGCGCCGAGGATTACAAACACAGTGCCGCCGGCAGGGAGGTAGATAGAAGCTACCTCGGCCATCGGCGCGCTACTCGATTGCAGACGAGAGCCGGGTAACACGCCGAAGGACACAACTGAAGTTAGAACGTAGATTAGTGCAGTGATGCTGATGCCGATCAAGAGGATTCGCGGTAATCGCTTTGTGCTGTCTTTCGTTTCACCTGCAGTTTGCGCGAGAGATTCAAAACCGGCGTAGGCGAAGAAGAGTGGCAGGAGACTCGCGCCGAGGCCGCCCCAACCGTGAGTTATGAATGGCGTGTAGTTCGAGGCTCGCAACACAAACAGGCCGGGCAGTATCAGTACGAGAAGAGCGAGCATCTTTAAAGCCCCCATGAGCACCTGCATTCTTCCAAACCACAGAACACCGATCACATGAATCAAATAGAACAGCACTAAACATCCCAGTGCAATCGGAAGCTGAAACGGTTTAAAACGATCTCCGACTAACGCGATGATATAGCCGGCCAGCGCATTTGCCAGATACGCACCCGCGCCAACATACGAAATGATCTTTAACCACGACCCGACGTAAGCGAGCCGATATCCTTTCAAGGTTCGCGAGATGTGCAGGTACTCGCCGCCTGGTTCGCGCCCGAGTGGTGTTGATAAGTAAGCAGCGTACGGAATCGAAGTCGCGAGAATTGCCGGTGTCAAGATCGCGTAACCCAGAATCACGCTTGGGCCGGTCATCGCCCAGGCCTGGCTGGTGACTTGAAATATTCCGGCGCCGATGAGTATGCCGATCAGGCAAGCGTAGGATTCGAGTGATCCTAAGTCACGACGCAGACCAGTAGGTTTTGAATCTGGGTTGGGGGAATTATTTTTCATATGTTGGTGTCCGATATGCTTTAGCTTTGTCGGTTACTCTGACGTCTTTGCTGGGAGCGCAGGCGTCCCGCCTGGCGGTCGCTTGTTAGAAACGCCGACGGTCTGCATCGCTTATAAGCTTCAGAGCCTCTTGCAAAATTCGGCTGATAAGTTCCGTCTAATTAATTGATCGGTCTGCAGTGGACTTTCTCTGGGCAGTCTCTGTGTTTTCTGTGTCTCTGTGGTGAAGAACGAATCTTGACCCACCACAAAGTACACAGAGAACACAGAGACTGCCCAGAGAAAAACCCAAACACGTTTGATTCAATGACAACCTTAAAGTCGCACGAGAGTCTTGCAAGTGGCTCTAAAGCATATCGGACATTAGTGCATTTGACTCAAGACGGGGATTGAGAACCTTTTCCGCGCTTTCAACTCCGGCCACCGGGAGTTTCGTTGCATCAATCAATCCCAGCTGTGCCAGCACTGATGCCTGGTCCCAGTAGATGTGCTCGTGCGCGAGCTTTCCGTCACGGAAGTGAACTATCACGACCAGCGCCACCTTCACGTGCTTACCGGTTGGTTCAACTCCAGGAAGCATCCAATCCATTTTAATTGTGTGGGTGAACTCAAAGACCATCTCATCGACCACGCGATCGATACCAATCGTTCGCGAGACGGGAGTCATGCTCGTGTCGGGCGGCATCTGTGGAATGAATCGCCTGGAGTAGAACTCGCGCAACTCGTCATGACCAACGCCACCGGTCATCACCGGAACATGATTCACGTAGGCATCGGCCACCATCGTCTCCAGCGTATCGTCGGTGTTGCGAGTTGCGAACTCATACTTAACGTGATCGTCCCATTTGGCTGACAGCGAGTGTTGGGAAGAGGCGAGTCCTGCACCGGCGAGATTGCTCACAACGAATTCGAGAGTTCGCAGGTTCGCAAGTTCAGCATCACGTTGATCGTAGTGTTCACCGCCAGGTCTGCCGAAAGCATGCTCTCGTTCAGCATACGTATAAATGGTGGCAAGTGAATCGGAATCGAGAGCCTTGTGAATTGCCGCTTGGGCTTCAGGAGGGCAGTGCTTGTCCTGACCGGCGATGTGAAGCATCAAAGGGCAACTCAAATTTCCTGCCTCGTCGAGTGCTTTCTCGATCGAGACTCCGTAGTAACCCACGGCGCAATCTGGTTTGAACCGCGCCGAGAGCAAGTACGCGAGGTTACCGCCAAGGCAGAAACCCACGGCTCCGACGGGTCCGCTACACGCCAGGTGTTTTCTCAAAAACTCCATTGCCGCCGCCGAATCTTCAACTGCTTTTGCTTCGTCGAGTCCCTGATACAACTGAAACGCTTTGTTAATGTCGTCACCTTTGTCCGTTAGTTCGATACCAGGTTCCTGCCGCCAGAAAAGATCGGGACAAATGACAACGAAACCGTGAGCGGCATACCAGTCGGCGACCCTTCGGATGTATGCGTTTACGCCGAAGATTTCCTGGAGCACGACGATGCCTGGACCATAACCACTTGCGGGTGTGGCCATGTAGGCGTCGAACTCGCCTCCGTCGAAGGATTTGATTGAGACCATGGTCGGATAGTAAGTCGGAAGTCGCGATTGTGGAAAGGAAGACGACTAGAGCAAGTCAGGAAGGGGGCGGGCAGAGCAGCATTGTCTCTGACCTCGCCCTACTCAAACCCAGCGCCGTCCCCGCTGCTTGCCCTTCAACAACCTTACTTTCATCCTTGGTACTTCGGCGGTCTTCGCTCCGGAGGAGCGACATGTTTATAGACGGCGATAATTTAGTTGCTCCGCGCCTCCGGCGCGGAGTTCTTTTGAGTAGTTGAGCTATATACATTTCGCTCCTCTGGAGCGATGCTTAACAAGGTTTTAGAGGGGTAACCGGCGGGGGCGGCGCTGGGTCTTAGTAGATAAGAGTCAGAGACAATGCGGCTCTGCCCCCTTCCTAACTTGTTCTAGGTGGAGGTTAAGATCAAAAAGATTGCCCCTTTCCCAAAATGTTCTCAGTCAGCCAAGTGCGAGATGGATTGTTCTGATTTGGGGACCGTTGCGCACCGCCTCATTCTCTCAATTCACACTCCGAACAAACTCCCGACCAGCAGCACAAACTTTCAGAAAACTACACGTACGGCAGTGTGTCGCTGGGTTGACTGGAAAATCCTGAGGTTGAGACGAGCGCAAGATGTCGAGCATTGCGGAATCGATCGCTGCTTCACACGCTGATGGCATTAGTAGTTCATCGGCAAGGTGATATTCAAGATTTGGCTCGAGGAAGTGAAGAGTCACGCGAATCGGCGAATCTTTGAGAGAGGGCAGCAGTTCGCGAATGGCAAGTGCATACGCCTGCATCTGCAGTTGATAATCATGAGCGGCGACCGCCAGCGCATTGTTCGGTTGCGCAGGCGCCGCGTCGAAATCAAAGGCGAACTGATTTGAACGCGTGCCGTCCTGTAGCGGTGTGGCTGAGGGCAGATGAGACGCTTGTGACTGCAGAGCCAACCGGTTTGTTTTGAAGTCGATGATTTCGACTTCGTACTGATCATTTGCCTTCGTGATAAGAAGCTTATCGATTGCACCGCTCACAAGGCCCAGGGGTCGTCGGATACGAAAACTGAGTTCACTCCACAGACCCGGTTCACCTGCCGGATGCACTTCCTGGTTTGTGATACTCGAGCGCGCACGTTCCACCCGTGAGAACAGATCGCTGCGTAGATAATTCATCGCCAGTGGCAACAGGTCCTTAGTTGCCGCGTCAGCATCTATCTCTACGAGACGATCAGCCAAATCAGACTGTCGCAGTCTCACTACCTCATTGAAACTGCTCCGCAAACACTCCTCCAAGTTTTGATCTGGAGTGAAGCGTTCACAAAAACGATGAATCACCGCGCCCTTTAATGTTGCAGTCAGGTTTGCGGGTGGTTCAGGTGCTTCTGCGTTATTCCAGACAGCAAGCTCGTCTGCCGTGGGTAATTGCAGAACGCGATCGAAATAAAACTGGCGCGCGCATCGTTGATAGTTGATGAGCTGAGTCACACTGAAACGTTGAATACCGTTTGGAGTAACGGCCGTGGCCTGTTTCAGTAGTGGAAATGCTTCCAGAAGTGAATCGGCTTTTGCGATCTCATCATCGCTCCTTTCGTCAGACTCGGCACCCGATTCAAGTTCGGGACTGGCGTTGAGTGAGAACTTGATCTGAACATCCTGATCCAACTCGATAACATCGTTGAGTGAACGGTTCTCCAAGTCGAGTGCTTGCCAGATCCATTTCAACCAGGAGTCCCGACTGCTGTTCAGCTTGCTTAGTTCTTCAACACCTCCCGACAGAATCAAGCGATCCTCGGCTCGAGTCGCCGCGACGTAAAGTAAGCGCATGCTTTCAAACTCCTCGCGCCATGCATGTCGCTTTTCAAGCTCGCTGAAAGTACAACCGGCCACTCGATTCCCGCGTCCATCAGGAACTTTAAGTGTGAGCCCGCGATGACGATCAAGCATGAATGAAAACTCCGGCGGACTCTTCGAGCGGTGTAAGTCGGGAATTATCACGACTGGAAACTCCAGGCCCTTAGCCTGATGGATCGTCATGAGCTTCACTGCATTTGCCGCTTCGTCTATTTGACCTTCACTTTCACGGCTGCCGATTGCTTCAAACTCTTCAACGTAACGCACGAAGTCGCGAATCAGATGGTTACCGGAACGTTCGAACCGCGCCGCGAGTGTGAACAATCGGTGCACATTCGCCAGGCGTTGTGCGCCGTCGAAATTTGCAGCAATGACCGCGAAGTACTCCGACTCCGTAACTGTATAGCGAAGTAGATCCTCTATCGTGTAGTGATGCCGGCGTGCAACAAGGCGATTAATGAGGTGTGAAGCACGTTCGAGAAGCTCATGTTCCTGATCGTCAATGAAGGCAATTTCGTCGTGTTGTCTAAGCGCCCTAAACAACCGCCGGGTGGCGCCGGAAGTTTTCACGGATTCGGCTTCGTCTAAACGGGGCGCGGAACGCAAAGCTAAAAGCGCATTGTCAGAGATCCCGCAGATTGGTGAACGAAGCACTGCTGCAAGAGCCAGTTCATCCGTTCGATTATCCAGAAAGCGTAATAGTTGAATTAGATCTTTGACTTCATCACGTTCGTAAAAGCCACGACCTAGTACCGTTTGATACGGGATGTTCGCGCGACGAAAGACCGTTTCGTAGATGTGTACCTGCGTCATCGCGCGAAAGAGGAGCGCGATGTCGCTATAGTTCAGTTCCGGGTTTTCTTGTTTGAGTAATGCGATCCGATTTGCGAGTTGAATAGCATCGAGTTCACGCCAGTCACGTGGGGGGCGGTTGTTGTCTTCGGTTCGAGGATCGGTCGCAATCAGCAATTCCACGAGTGGTCCCGAGTCTTCTTGCTCCCGTTTTGACTCGCTTGCTTCGTGTGGAACATAGCCAAGTTTGGCCAGCTCTTCCTCAGATGACGTTGGAACGTTTTCTGAAGGCCGAAACAGACGTGCAAAGAGGTAATTGAAGAAATTGATTAGCGGTGGTTGACTGCGAAAATTCAGGAGCAGCGGTCTTGGCTCGCCGCCCGCCGCCACCAACGTCTTCGTCATTTCACGAAACACGTCGACATCCGCACCGCGAAATCCATAAATCGATTGTTTACGGTCTCCGACAATAAACAGATTTGCGGGGCTGCGTCCTTTAGTAAGTGCCAATCGCTCGAGTAATTGTCGCTGGAGACCGTTTGTGTCTTGAAATTCGTCAACGAGGAAGAACTTGTAGCGCTCTGCAGCGCGAGTTAACACTGCCGGGTTATTGAGCAACTCCAGTGTGCGAACCTCGAGATCGTCGAAATCGAGAGCGGAGAGTTTTTGTTTCTCTTCGTTGAGGCGCTCATCGATAGCAGTGAGGAGACTAACCATCTCAAGTGCATATCTGCAGGCAAACAAGTCGAGGGAGACCTGGGGCAACCGGCCTGCCAATTCTTTCGCCCAGATCAACTCATCGAGAGTGCGTACATGGTCGGCAAAATTTCCACGGGCCGGTGGTCTGAGTTCACGAAACATCTCCACCTTCTGACAAAACTCAGCGAGCGTTTCATGTTCCGGAATGCGATTTAGATAATCGCGAACCTTCGACCACACACTTGCAATGTCTGAATAGTTTTTCCTGGCAGCCGGTGTTGTCCGTGGAATGGCGAGGAACTTAGCCATCGCGTTATCCAGATCCTTCAGCGCCTCAAGATGATCGCTTTCTTTGCAGTGACTCTCTCCAGTTATCCGGGCCAGCCCTTCTACGGAAAGGCCCTGACGCCGAACTTCTAAATAAGCTTGTGCCAGTGCTGCTGCCAGCTTTGCGCGACCCACGCCGAGTGTTAGTCGAGAAACTTCAATGTGGCCGTCGCTAATGAATTTCGATAGCACCTCTTCTACGACGGATTCCAACAACATCGCCGCACGATGTTCATCGAGCAGGAGGAACTGTGGATCGATTCCGGCTTCAACCGGAAACTCCCGAAGCAGTCGCGCGCAAAAACCGTGAATGGTGGTAATCACGGCTCCGTCGAGCGTTCGTTTGTAGCCCAGCCATCGCTTCCGTTCATCACCAGACTCACTTTCAAGAATCTGAGTGAGGTCATGACGCAATCGTTCGCGCATTTCGTTCGCGGCGCGATTGGTGAACGTGATAGCGACGATTTGATCGATGTTGAGTTTGTGTTTACGAAGGATGTGGAGGTAACGCTGGACGAGAACAAACGTCTTTCCGGATCCCGGCCCCGCCGTCACCGAGATGTGTTTGTCGATCTCGTATGCGGCCGCTGATTGTTCTGGAAGTAATTCGCGTTTAGACATGAGATCTGGCCACAGATGGAACCGATAAAAACGGATTAAGACAAAGTGGTTGAGATCAATTTAGCTACTTGTGTCATTAGGTATTAACGATCAGAAGCTCCTGCCGACATTTTTCCGAATCTGTCTCATCAGTGAGCATCTGTGGCGGATCGGCGTTATTAGGTATTAACGGTCAGGGCGTACAGCTAACGTTTTTCCGAATCCGTCTCATCGGTGATCATCTGTGGCCGATCGTCTTTTTGGTTCAATCCGCGCGCGGTTGTACCGGCAGACCGCACCGAAGTCGCAAAACCTGCAGGTCTTATTTCGCTCCGATGGGTTAACAAAAAACTTTCCGGCGCGCATCTGATCGAGAAAGTTCCAGATGGTTTTTATGACCCCGCTTCGAATCTCCTGCCATTCGTCGTCGCTAATCACAGCGCCGGCGCGTGCGTTCAGTTTGTAGTAGTCGAGTTTGTTGGCGCGGTAGAGCCCTTTGTTCCGGCGGTCGTTGGCGCCACGAATGATGTAGTAGCCACCGCCCGCGACTTCATTACCTGGCAGGATTTGTTGTTCGAGTGCTTCCAGGTAGATTGGAATTTGCAGACTGCGACCCGCGCGAATGTCTTCCTTCGTCGCCCCAACCGAGAGTTTGTAGTCGTAAGCCACAAACGTATCGTCTTTAGCTATATCGACGCGATCGATCTGACCACTGATCTTGATCGTCTCGTCACCAACGAATGTGGAACGCGTTAACTGTAGTGGCGCATCCGTTGAGGCAGGATCCTTCGCCGCTGAGCGTGTGCCGCCAAATGAGATTTCAAAAAGCGCCGGCACAACTTTCTCGGCCGCTGCCTCCTGCTGAATGTCCAACTCGTATAACAAAACTTGCTCGAGCAGGATCTTTCTAATCTCACGATCGATCTTCCAAATTTGATGGTTCAATGGCGGCACGACGCGTTCGTGTTCGTCGAACACGCGATCAGCAATCTCCAACAGTTCAAGTTTGAGTTTATTGCGATCCAACAGATAGAGAGCTTCGCGACGATGCTGCTCGAAAAACCGTCGAAGTATGTCGTGGAGCAACTTGCCCGCATCAATCGCCTGCAGATCGAGTGCAGCTTCACCTCGCGGCTCGAGTCTTAAAACACGCTGCGCAAAAAACCGATATGCGCAGTTACCAAACGTACTCAATCCACTCGCGCTGTGTACGAACTCATCGCCAAACTTTTTTTGTAGCAGGGCCAGTAAATTTGGATCTGTAATGGCGCCGTCGTAGGGACCGAATTGCGTACTCGATCGTTCGCGTTCGATCTCAATGCGACGAAGTGCTGCGTCACTCAAGTACCCGTCGTTGCGGGCGAGGATCAAAAACCGTTTGATGCGCGGCTGGGAAAGCAACTTCTGCCTCTCCCCGCGATGTCGGTGTCGTTCCTGTTGTCGAACCAGTGCGACGTTCAGTTCATTGGTGTTTGAGGCCTCGTCGATGTTCTTGCCGTCGTAATCACGGCGAATAATCTCAGCGGTGATCTCCGCCGGCGACACCGCTCTTCGCAGTTCGTCTACATAGTAAGAAGCGACAGTTTCAGAATCGTCTTCGAGTAGGAGTGGCCGTGTTAGATAAAGTCGCTGACTGGCGCGACAGGCCGACTGATAGAAGTAATGCTCCTCTTTGAGAAGCGTCGCAGGCGATATGTCCTCGAGAGTTAAGCCATAGCTCTTCAGTCGTTCGCGTTCCTCGTGCGGATAGATCCAATCGCGAGTCGCGCGCAAAGGGAAGCCGCCTTCAATTAAGCCGGCGATGAAAATTGCTTTGAACTTCAGGCCGCGAACATCGGTGGCTTCGAGTACGCGTAAACCACTCCGATCCGCAGGGCCGAGGATCTGCGATTGAGAGCCAAGCGATCGACGTACTTCAGCAATGAAGGTCGCAAGCGAATGTCCGTTATCCGAATGTCCGATATGCTTTAGCTTGTCGGTATTGATTTCGAGGTTAGATCTATTTCCGACAAGCTGAAGCATATCGGACACCTGAAGCATATCGGACATTTCTATGCTTTTGATCGCTACTACAAACGCACGCCGTAGTGATTCGAGCGCGTTGAAGTTGAGCATCACTTGCGGGAGTTCCTGGTCGTCAGTTGAAGTTCGCGTCGGCCTAGTGATCTGATCACGAAAGCCGAACTGATCCAGGATGCGCATCAAGGCGAGTCTCAATTCAGCCGGAGTGCCTTCACGCGGAACGGCGAAGATCAGTTCTGAAAAACGCTGAATCACAAGCGACGTCCACGCGAGAGCAGCGGGATGCACGTCGCGAGATGGCCGACGCTTCTTCTCAACCCGGTCTTCCAGTTGCGCCGTCTCAGCGTTCTCGACCTGGTCAGCAATGTCAGCGTCTCGATCCGGCGCTCCAGCATCTATATTGAGAAGTTCCTTAGTTGCGGTCGCTCCCGGCAATTCTTTGATTAATTTTTGCGCGCGCGACAACCATGCGTTGACCGGCAAGTCGCTGCCGACATAAGCAAACGCATTTTCGAGTGAGTCAGCGTCCCAAAATCCGATCCGGTAACGTGTCTTTGTCCGGTCAATGTCTTTGCCTTCGTCTTCGTCCAGCAACGTGAGACACGACGCGTCAAACTGTGCGGAGAGTTTCTTCACTTCGTCGTCCGAGAGGCGAAAGTACTCAGATTTGATCAAGTCGGCGACATCTGCCACACGAAAGGCAGGCGAATCAGAAGTCAAAGGGTTTTCAAGAAGTTCGAGAAGCTTGAGCGCAGCACGCGTGGCAGGCACATCGACGACGTCGATTCGCGATTCAAGTTTGCAGGGAACGCCTTCCTCACTCATCACACGTGCGATCGTTTTCGCATAAGCATCGCGCTGGCGAACGACCAGGGCGATGTCGGAGAGTTGATAGTGCTCGAGCAGGGTGAGTCGTTTTACTTCCTTTGCGATTGCCCGAATCTCGGTGTCCCGGTCGCCACACTCGAGATATCGAATCTCGGAATGTCCGACATGCTTTAGCTTGTCGCTCCTGACCCCAGGCTGAACCGGGTTGTCGACAAGCTGAAGCTCATCGGACATCTGAAAGTTATCGGACATTGGATTGAATAAATGCTCTCGTAACTTCGAGAGCATACCCGTGGTTTCTCTTACATCCGTCGTCTGTCTTATTTCAAAAGGTGCAATTGCTGACAGGTGCTCGACCGTCTCTTTGAAAGGCGCGAAGATCTCCGGATTGCGCGGGTCATAGTTGAGATTGACGAGTGTCTCGGGAACACGCGGGACTAGTTCCCGCAGAATCTCTCCCTGAACCGGCGTAAAGTCGAAGAAGCCATCGAGAACCAGGAGTTCGACATTCGCGAGCCATGGCAAGTGAACTTTCGAGCCATCAACCTCATTACCGCGGAGGACACTTAGTGCTCGCAACTGATCCGCGTCGTTCTCCGTCATGTTGTGCTGCTGGAGTAGTTCGCAATACGTTGAATAGATCAGTGCAACCTCATTGTCGAAATCGATCTGTGAGCCACTCGAATCGAACCGCTGCGTGAAGTCTTCTGTTCTTGAAGCGATGATGGCTATGACTTCTTCCGGCGTTTTTGCGGCGCGCTGGATTTCACCAATCAAGGTGGAAATCGTATTAACGCAACCCTCACGTCCGGCGAGTGGTGCAATGGCTTTCAGTTGTCCTGTTGTTCTCAACCGCGCGAGAATCTGAGCGATCAGGCTGCGTTTGAGCGGCAACTCTTCACGATCAATTGGCAGGCGAGACACGAGACCACTGCCGTGCTCGTTGATTGCCGTTGTTAGAACGCGTCTGACAAAACCTCGGAACAGATAGACGGGCAGTTCACCCCAAACGCCTCGGTTCCTTGTTCCATCAAGAATTCCATCAGTTACAACTTCGAGCAGAGGTTGTGAGGCCGCCAGGTATAAGAACTTGTGACCTTGATTGTCGGCGACGAGATCGGCACAACGTTCGATGAGCTGTGCGCGATTGTTACCGAGGAGAGGACCGAGGAGGACTTTATTCATTGCCGATTTCCGATTTCCGATTGCCGCAGCGCGGGTGGTACTACCTCATCAATCTTGAACCCCACCAACGGCAGTTGGTGGATGGTTTCAGATCCTTTCTACTGGAGCAGTATTAGTCCCCTCC
>DATEXA010000385.1:0-4690 GCA_035257465.1 Pyrinomonadaceae bacterium
ATCGGCCGTCCAAGCCCTCCCTAACAGTCGGGCTACTGCCCCAATGCCGCTACCTCCAGTTCAATAAGTCTTGGAACTCAACCGAATGAATTCATACAAGCCTACAGCTGAACCCAAAACGATTCCGCCAATCAGGAACCATGGCTGCGTTCCTAACCATTTATCCAGCAACCAACCTAAGCCACAGAATGTCGCCACCGCAGCAAACAGAGTGATCCCGGCCGCGTACGCGTAACCAGATCTTCGATTCGCATCTTCATCCGGACGCTCTGGCAATATCTTACCAACTCTCTCGCGTCAAAAAATTCTTTGGCACTTCAAAGAGAAGCGCACGTCGAGAATGCCGCATCGAATCATGAATAAAACAAACGTGCGTGCACCAACATGCCTTTCCTCCATCGATCGTCGTCAACTCATCTGCACGTCCATTGGCGGCCCACAACGCTCCAAAGTCGTAATCAAAGTCTGACAACGTCGCGAACTTCTCCCGCAATTCGCACGCACGCACATCACCGTTGTAATCAATTACGGCTGTCGTTTCACCGGCAGTGCAAGGAAACGGCCACGCAGTAGGCTTCTGAAAATTCGAGTGCTGAGTGCGATAGTGAGTTGTGATCGCGCCGACGTATGCTGCGTTCTTCACAAAGCGCTTACTCGCGTCGTCATCTGCAAACATTCGGTCGCCGTAACGTTTCGTCAGCTTCGCAACATGGCTGTACATCTCGGGTAGTACTTCGGGCGGCACTTGTTTGATCTGCTCGCCTACGAGTGTTTCGCCGCGCACGATGTTGAAGTACTGGCCATCCAGTCGAAAGTTTGTCCACATGAATTCCGACAACATTTCGATCTCTCTGTAGTTATCAGCGCAAACAACTGTATTCACATTCAATCGAAAACGGTCTGTGTATTTCTCTTTCAGTGGATACAGGGCTTCGATACAGTCGAGCGTCTTTTCCCAATTCCCTGGGACGCCACGAATCTGATCATGCGTTCTTCCATAACCATCGAGCGCAACATTGAGATATAGATCTATACGATCGTTGTCGCCGAGAGCACTATCGACGATATCGAAGACGCGCGACTTGATTAGGCCATTCGTGGGAATGATGACCCTGTTGACACCGTTATTCTTTACGAAGGTGTTAATGACTTCCGAAACGTCTCTACGCAACGTCGGCTCACCGCCAGACAACCATAGGTCCGTAATGAGTGGCATTGTTTGGGAAATCTTCTCAATCTGTTCAAAGGTCATGTCTCCCGGATGATTGAGTTCTTCATGGTAGAAGCAGGTTTTACAGAAGGCGTTACACCGCGAGGTAACAAACAGAATGACTGTTCCGAGACGCTTCTCGCGCCTGGATGATCTTAGAAGTTGAACAAACTGGACTGCTTTGTTGCTCAAGATGATGAACCTGAGTTGACCTGATCGCTCCGACCGATAATGACAGCTTCGTTTGGCGATTTCAATTCATAGGTAATGCCACGCCACTCTACCTGGCGCGAGAAGCCCGCTGCGATTGTGTTGTACAGGTAAAGCAGCGAAGCAAACGGCCAAAGGAAAACATGGGCCAGCATGTCACTTCGTAGCTGTTTACGATACGCGGCGAGCGGAATACCGATGACACGCCAACGAATGAAGCCCTTGGCAGCTCCAAGCACGAACAGAAGCAATAGCACGATCATTAGAAAAATGAATGGGAGTCCGGAGATGAGTCGAGCTACCAACAACAGAATCCCGCCGAAGAAGACGACTACGAATAAAGAGGAACCCAGAATTAAAGCCTTCCACAGTTGAGGGGCATACACTCGAGTGATCTTGATCTGTCGCGTCGTAAATTCAAAAAGTTCCTGTACGTTGCAGTCGCCAACAGAGGCCACCAGACAATTCGGTGTAAAGTGAATGGGAAGCCCAGCCTCCTTCAAAACACTTGTGACGGTGAAATCATCCGAGACGCTTCCTCGCCAGCGCTCACGAATCCCTAACCGGTCAAACAGCGAGCGACGAATAGCGGTCGATCCGCCCCAACAGAAGTTCCTGCGCTCGTCCCCACCAAGCGCGGAAGCAATAGAAGCATTCCACACCGAACGAAGTCTTGAGCCGATGCCACCGTTCTCAGGAACAAACCATCGGTAACCACTTGATGCTCCAAGCTGGTCATCGACGAGGGGCGCAACAACTTGTCGTAGCCAGAGCTTTCCGGGCCGTGCATCAGTATCAACGAAGACAAGAACTTCAGAAGCTGGATCAACTTCTTCGACGGCAACACGCAGGTTATGAACCTTCTGACCGCTGTCTGTTGCGGCCCCCGCGATAACTGTTTTCGTCCGGATCGAACCATGATCGAGGTTTTTCAGAATCTGAATCGCAGGGTCGTCATTTCGATCAAAGACAAACAGAACTTCGTAAGCGGGATAGTCCTGAGTCACGAGAGCGAGCAGATTTTCCGTCAGCCCGGTTTCCAGTCCGCGACTCGGCGCAATGACTGATACGACCGGGTGGAAGTCGGCAAGTGGCTTACTGGTTTCTCGCTTGACGTAAGCAACGAAACGAAAGCCACCCCGGAGGGATTGAATACCAAACCAGGTCGCGAGTGCAGCCAGGAAGTAATAGAGGTACATAAAACAATTAAGGCGATGCTTTGAACACAAAACATCGCCGGAAGAAAGTGGAGGAATTCTGCCCTACAAAGGAAACACTACTTCAATCAACTTTTTGGCTTGCGCGATAACAGGCTGTGGATATACTCCGATAAAAATAATCCCTGCGAGAGCAACGTATAGAGCTGTCTGCAGCGCGCCGGACAAGGCTAACGGCTTGTCGTCCGCGATTCGGTCTCCCAAGTACATCACCTTGATAAAACGCACATAGTAATAAAAAGACACGACCGTGTTTATGATTGCCCAGAGCGCGAGCCAGTAGTACCAATTCTTATGATCCTGAGCGCCTCGCTGTAACAACCCGCCAAAGAGAAAATACTTCCCGACGAATCCGCCGGTCATCGGTAATCCACCCAGCGACAACATGAAGAGCGCCATCATTGCCGCTACAACCGGTGCCTTCTGTCCAAGACCTGTCAGATCGTCGACGTTATCACCAATGATCCCTCGGCGTCGCAAACTGATGATCACACCGAACGCTCCCATGTTCATGAGTGTGTAGACCAGGAGATAGACGACCAGTCCGATGTAACCGTATTCGTTTCCCGCAACGAGTCCCAGCAACAGATAACCTGCGTTTGATATCGACGAGTAAGCCAACAATCGTTTCGAGTTTTCCTGAGTCACCGCTGCCCAGTTGCCAACCATGATTGTGATCGCAGCAACCAAACCGAGCAGAGGCGCCCAATCGGCATGCATGCTTCTCAGGGCATCGTTGAAGATTCGGATATAGAGGACGAAGCTTGCGGCTTTTGACCCGGTAGAGAGAAACGCTGTGACTGAAGTGGGTGCGCCCTCGTAAACGTCCGGAGCCCACATGTGAAAAGGAACCGCTGCAATCTTGAAGAACAAACCGGCTGCAAGTGAAATCATTGCCAGCAACAACATTGGTCGCAGGGCTGCCGACGTGCCTGTAGGATCGTTGACGAGACCAACTATTGAAGCGACCTTTGAACCAATCTCACCCAGGTTTGTTGAACCGGCAATTCCGTACAGCAGCGACATTCCGTAAAGCAAAACTCCTGATGAGAAGGCTCCCAACAGAAAGTATTTCATCGCCGCTTCGTTGGATTTCTTTTCACGCTTTGTAAAAGCGACGAGCACATAGAACGTGAGCGCCATCAACTCGAGACTGATGTATAGCGTTATGAGGTCGTAGCCACAGGCAAGAAACATCATCCCTACGGTCGCAAAGAGGACTAACGCATAGTACTCGCCGTGTTGTTCTCCTTCGATATCGAGAAAACGTGTAGAGATACCGATTGCCAACGCGGCAGCGATCAGGAAGATGCCACGGAAGAGCAGGGCCAAACCATCGATGCGGACCATTCCGTAAAATCCGTCAATCGACGTTACGTTCCATTGCAATATCAATGAGACCAGCGCCAGGGCAATTCCGATAAGTGCAAAGTATGCGGTGAGCTTGCTCTTGCGGTACGGCAGAATCACTTCCATGACCAGTGCAAGACAAGCACAGACTGTAAGGATCAGCTCTGGTGCGATAAGTTGCAGGTCGGAAACGCTGAAGAGTGACGTTGTGTTAGCTTGGAGCAGGAACATTGGTTAGTGGTCAGTGGTGCTTCTTCTCTGGTCTTTGGTTTTTGGTTTTTGGTCTTTGTTCTTGGCCCCACGTTGCAAACAAATCGGCAATTGGCAATTAACAATCAGCAATTACTTTTGCGCTCTTTCTTGCGGTGGCGTGGGATTCGGCATGCCCGGAATCTGATACTCGGGTTTCACTTGCTTAACCACTGCGTTCACGGGTTGCTCAATGAAAGCTAAGAATGGTTTGGGATAGACGCCAATCCATAGTGAAAGGATTAGAAGCGGGGTCATGTAGAGCCACTCGCGACCATTTAGATCGGTTAACTTTTCGTTCTTCGGATTCTCAATCGTGCCGAAGAACATTCGCTGATAGAGCCAGAGAAAGTAACCGGCGTTCAGAATTATTCCCAGGGCCGCCCAGGCTGCCCACAGCGGATTTGATTCAAACGCACCTCGTAGTGCCAGAAACTCTGAGATGAAAACAGCC
>DATEXA010000386.1:0-3468 GCA_035257465.1 Pyrinomonadaceae bacterium
AATAATTGGTTTACATTACCGCCGAGGCGCAGAGGTCGCCGAGATCACGCAGAGAAACCCAATACGCTTTTGGTATTTGCGCCGGGAGTTAGGATAATCAACCCGATGTCATTCAACAGGGCACTAATCACACTAACAAGCCTCGTCATCGTACTTGGATCAGTTCGGGTGGGCCGAGGTCAGGCTTCCGTCGACATTTCAAATCGCATTCGGGCGGCGATGGAAACTCGCGACTGGAAGACTGCGCGCTCCGAAGTCGAGCGCTTGAATTCTGCCGATCCTTCAATGTTCCGTGCGAGGAGCTACGATTATCTACTCGGACGTCTTGCCGAAGAGAGCGCGGACTTCACCTCAGCAACAAAGTCATACGAAGCTGCCATATCTAACAACTCTCCACTTAGCGCTTACGCGCTTTGGCATCTTGCACGGATGGCACGCGGAACAGGCGATCTCGTTCTTGAGCGGGAACACCTGCGCAAGGTCGTCTCTTTGAGTCCAGATAGTCTGTTGTATGACGCCTCGAATTTGCGGCTCGCTGAAAGTTTCTTTGAAAGCGAGGACTATACAGCCGCAGCCGCAACAGCCAGGCAAGTTGGTTCGTCGAAAAACATCGTGGTGGCGCGTGAAGGCCGTGTCTTATTGGGACGAGCGCTTCTTAAAAATAACAAACTCGCTGAAGCTCAGGATGTCTTCAAAACAGTTGTAATGCAGATGCCAGATGCTTCCAGGCCTGATGACTTTGCGCTCGTCGCTGTTAGTGAACTCGATGAACTTGAAAAACAATCAAAGCCGCCTTTGACGGAAGCAGATCACCTACTGCGCGCTTCTGTCTATCAATTTAATCGGGACTTCGTCGGCGCCCGCATTCACTATCAGGCCGTGATCGATTCCAACCCGCGAAGTGGAGCGATTCCGAATGCGCTGTATCAAATCGGTCGTGGCCTATATCTGGAGGGAAAATACGACGAGGCTATTAAGACACTGCAAAGGGTCGTCGATCAGTTTGGACAATCTCAGAGTGCGCGGGATTCGTTAAGCTCACTGGCCGCGAGTTACCTGCGTCTTAAGAGAACTGACGACGCGATAGCAGCTTACAAAAGTTTCATAAACCGATTTCCTGACGCGCCGAACCTTGAACGACCATATCTCAACATTATCGACGCGCTGCACGAATCCGGTCGTTACGCTGAAGCGCTGAACTGGATTCAGCAGACGCGATCTCGTTTCCCGAACCAGCTTGGTGCCGCACTGGCGTTGTTTGCACAGCAACGAATTCATCTTGCGCAGAGTGCGTGGACAGATGTAGTTCGCGATGCGGACGAGCTGCTGAAGATCTCTGATCTTGGTGGCGTCAAAGTTGGAGGTGGAACCACTTCGACCGAAGTTGCATTCCTGAAAGCTTTCGCTCTCGAACAGTTGGGCCGAACTGAAGAGGCGATAAACTCATATCAATCCATTCCTGATGGCAGAAACGAATACTATGGAAACCGAGCGACCCAGCGTCTGCTGAATCTCGCTAACAATGACAAATCGCGACCTTTCGTTATCAATGCATTCAATCTATTTGCGACGGCAGCAAAGACTGCCAACGATCAAAATCAGTTCGAACAGGCACGCACAACGGCCCAGAGCGCACTGCGGTTAACCAACGACCAGCAACGTCGTTCAGATCTTCTCGACATACTGAGGCGGGCTTACGACTCAATTCCGAGTTACAAGCTGCAACGATTCCAACTCGTCCCGGTAGCTTCTCCGGACCCTACTGCGAACCCTGGCGACAATGGCGCTTCAAATCCAGCGCAGCTCGGTTCACAACTCTTCGAGTTAGGCCTCTACGACGAAGCGATGCCGGAGATTTTCAAGGCTCGTGCGACTTCCGTTAAAACCCAGATAAGTCTCTCCTCCGCGCTCTCTGCCTATGACTACTCGCTTGCGGCCTATTCGCTCCGCGGTGGTTTAGCTAATCGTGCTGTGCGTTTTGGAGAACAATTCTGGAAAACCGTTCCCCCGGATTATGTTCTCGAAGTGGCGCCTCGCGAGTTGGTGGAACTTCTGTATCCAGTCCCTTTTCGTGACGCTCTGCTCAAGCATGCTGCTAGCAGAAACGTCGATCCTCGTTTTGTACTCTCAATCATCCGGCAGGAGTCGCGCTATAAGGTTGACGTGAAGTCTGTTTCAGCGGCGCGTGGCATGATGCAATTTATCCCTGCAACTGCAAATGACATCGCCGTGCAGTTGAAGCTAAAAGACTTTACTCAAGACGATCTCTATTCACCTGACACCGCAATACTCTTCGGCTCGCAGTATCTGGCAAACCTGTTTCAGCAATTTCCAAATCAACCACAGGCAGTTGCGGGTTCATATAATGGTGGTGCTGATAATCTGGCACGCTGGATTGGTCGTTCCAAATCAAATGAAGCCGACCGTTACGTTCCGGAAATCGGATTCAATCAAACGAAGGACTATGTGTATAAAGTGATCGCTAATTATTGGAACTACCAGCGACTTTACGACGATAAATTGCAACCGGTGACCAAATGAAGAGAGCTTCCTTCGCCCTTATCTCAATCCTGTTAATTGCCTTTGCCTTCAACACCGGTTGCCGTCGTCATAATGCGGCAAACGAAAAGCGTTTTGAGCTAAAAGGAAAGGTTGTGGCAGTCGAGCCGGACAAACATCTCGTAACCGTCGCTCATGAAGAAATTAAGAACTACATGCCTGGTATGACAATGCCGTTCATGTTGCCGGATGAAGCTACTCTCGGCTACCTGGCCTCAGGCGATGAGATCAATGCCACACTGGTTGTTGACAGCTCTCAATCGTGGCTGGAAAACGTTGTAATTACCCGGCAGAGTACCGACACATCACCCACGACGGGTATCCCGGAAGCGAAGGAAGGCGACGAAGTTCCGGACTTCACAATGGTGAATCAAGATGGCAAGGACATCCGACTCCACAACTTTAATGGTAAGGCGTTGCTTCTGACATTCATCTACACGCGCTGTCCTTTGCCGGAGTATTGCAACCTGATGAGTACCAACTTCGCCGATGTCGATCGCGCGTTAGAAAAGCAGCCGGATGTTTACGCGAAGACTCATTTGTTGAGTATCACAATCGATCCGGAGTACGACACTCCGAAGGTATTGCGTAGCTATGGTGCGGCCCATACTGAGCGCTACGAGAACGAAACATTCGCACACTGGGATTTCGCAACCGGCACTAAAGATCAGATTAAAGGAGTGGCGCAGTTCTTCGGACTACGGTACTTCCAGGGAAACGATCAGATTGTTCACGGACTGCGAACGGTGATAGTGGGACCTGATGGTAAGGTTGTGAAAGTGTACAGAGACAATCAATGGAAGCCCGAGGAAGTCGAGGATGAGATGACGAAAGTGGCTCTTTTGAAGTAGAGCAGCAATCGGTGGGGTCTACCGTCGGCTTTGCCGCCTGATGTGAGGCGTGGCTTCG
>DATEXA010000387.1:0-3412 GCA_035257465.1 Pyrinomonadaceae bacterium
GGGCCGCACGGAAGAAACCTACGGCGAGGATCCATATCTGACATCGCGATTAGGCGTCGCCGTTATCAAAGCGATCCAGGGTCCGGGTCCAAACGTTGATGAGAATCATGTGATAGCCACAGCTAAGCACTTCGCTGCTCACGGACAACCCGAAGCCGGTACCAATGTCGGTCCGGCAAACATTTCTGAGCGCGCACTTCGCGAGGCGTTCCTGCCAAGCTTCGAAGCTGCCGTGAAGGAAGCACATGTAATGAGTGTGATGCCGTCGTACAACGAGATCGATGGAGTTCCGTCGAGCATAAATAAATGGTTGCTCGAGCAGGTGCTCAGGACAGAGTGGGGTTTCCAGGGCTACGCCACTTCCGATTATTACGCACTGACCCAGTTACAGGAGCTGCATCACGTCGTCAACGACAAGACTGAAGCTGCAAAGTTGGCGATCGAGGCAGGAGTCGATGTTGAAACTCCCGACCCTGATGTTTTTCCAACTCTGGTTCAGTTAGTTAAAGAAAACAAAGTTTCTGAAGCGACACTAGACAGGTCAGTCGCACGAGTATTAAGAGCAAAGTTCTTGCTGGGTCTCTTTGAACATCCGTATGTCGATGAGAATCGAGCCGTCCAGATCACGAACTCGCAAACCAACCAGGCACTGGCCGCTGAGGCCGCGCGCCGCTCAATCGTGCTCCTCAAGAACAACAACAACTTATTGCCGCTCGATCGCGGTGCACTAAAGTCCATCGCGGTAATTGGCCCAAACGCCAACCGTGTTCATCTCGGCGGCTACAGCGACAAACCAGGCCGCGGCATAAGCGTTCTCCAGGGAATTACTGACAAGGTTGGCAGCGCAATAAAAGTAAACTACGCAGAGGGCTGCAAGATTACGCAAGAAGGCGGAGATTGGTGGGCTGATAGTTCACACCTCACCGATGCGGCCGTTGATTCCAAGCTGATCGCAGAAGCGGTTGAAACTGCAAAGGCATCTGACGTTGCCGTCCTTGTTGTCGGCAGTAACGAAGATACAAACAAAGAAGCGTGGGCTGACAATCATCTTGGTGATCGTGACAGTCTGGATTTGGTGGGACGCCAGGATGAATTAGTCAAAGCAGTTCTGGCCACTGGCAAACCAACAGTAGTGATGCTGATCAATAGTGGCCCACTTTCGATCAATTACATTGCCGAGAACGTGCCGGCAATTCTCGAAGGGTTCTATCTGGGACAGGAAACTGGAGTAGCTGTTGCCGATGTGCTGTTCGGTGATTACAACCCCGCCGGCAAACTCGCAGTGAGTTTCCCTCGCTCAGTTGGTCAGTTGCCGATTTACTATAACCAAAAGCCATCAGGACGAAGAGGATACGTCTTCGCGAACAAAGAACCGCTGTTTCCGTTCGGTTACGGCCTCAGTTATACGACCTTCTCTTATTCAACTCCCACGATCACTCCCGCTCGCATTCAGACAGACGGCCAGGCGCGAGTCAGTGTGACTGTAACCAACACCGGGAAGCGTGCCGGTGATGAAATCGTTCAACTCTATATTCACGATCTCGTTAGTTCTGTGACTCGTCCCATCAAGGAATTGAAAGACTTTCGTCGCGTTTCGCTGGCCCCGGGCGAAAGCAAAACGATCGAGTTTCTAATTACGCCCGACAAACTCTGGTTCTACGACATCAATATGAAGCGTGTCGTTGAGCCTGGTTGGTTCGACATCATGGTTGGACCGAGTTCAGTGAAGTATCAGACAGTCAAGCTCGAAGTAGTTACGAAATGAAAGCAGTGGCACTGAGTTTTGTTGTCGCGGTGGTCCTTCTATTTGCCGTACCGGCGGCACGCACACAACGCACGGCAGGTGCGTCGCTAAAGGATGTCTTCAAGTCGGATTTCCTAATCGGTGCGGCACTGAATCGCCGTCAGTTCTTTGAAGAAGATCAAAGAGCATTGCCAATCATCAAGTCACAGTTCAATTCGATCACGCCGGAGAATCAACTCAAGTGGCAGCTTATTCACCCCCAGCCTGACAAGTACGACTGGGAGGGCGGCGATCGTTATGTTGCCTTCGGTGAGAAGTATGGAATGACGGTGATTGGCCACACGCTTGTGTGGCATCGGCAAACTCCGCCATGGGTGTTCGACGACGGAAAAGGCAACCGTGTCGATCGCGAGACCTTGTTGGCGCGGCTACACGATCACATCCAAACAGTCGTGGGACGATACAAAGGAAGAATCAAAGGTTGGGATGTTGTTAACGAAGCGCTGAATGCGGATGGCACGATGCGCCAGTCTAACTGGATGAAGATCATCGGCGAAGACTACGTCGCAAAGGCATTTCAATTTGCACATGAAGCGGATCCTCAAGCCGAGCTGTATTACAACGACTACTCGCTCGAGAACGAACCGAAGCGCAATGGTGCGATACAATTGATTCAAAAGTTGAAATCTCAAGGTGTGCCTGTCGCCGCAGTAGGATTGCAGGGACACAACAACATGAAATTCCCTTCGCTTGAGCAGCAGGACGCAACGATCGAGGCGTTTGCAAAACTCGGGATTAAGGTAAACATCACCGAATTGGATATTGATGTACTACCACACGTCGACGAGGATAAGGGACCAACAACAAAACTGACTGATCAGTTGAATCCATTTACTTCGGGCCTCCCACAGTCTCTGCAGGACGATCAGGCAAAGCGTTTCGCGGATTTGTTCAGCGTTTATTTAAAGCATCGGGACGTGATTGATCGCATCACTTTCTGGGGCGTGACTGACGGCGATACGTGGTTGAATAACTGGCCGGTGAGAGGAAGAACAAATTATCCACTGCTTTTCGACCGTGAAGGAAAAGCGAAGCCGGCGTTTGATGCGGTTATGAACATTGCCAGGTCGGCTAAGAGGCAGTGAAGCAACTTAACCACAAAGAACCAAAAACACGAAGCCACGAAGTCACAAAACGATAGAATTCTAAAGTGCGGTAGCTTTTACAGGTTCGTGCCTTTGTGCCTTTGTGTCTTTGTGGTTAAGCTTTCTCGCAGATTTCGGAACCAAGCGTCACCCAAAAGATTGACACCAAAAAGGGGTTAGCAATGCCTTCAAATAATTTCCAGCCAAAACCAGAGCATAAATTCACGTTCGGCCTGTGGACGGTCGGCAACCGTGGTCGCGATCCGTTTGGCGATGCAACACGAGCGTCAATCAGTCCCGTAACGATGGTCCATCGACTCAGCGAGCTTGGTGCTTACGGCGTCAACCTCCACGACAACGATCTCATTCCCATTAACGCCACACCATCAGAAAGAGATCGCATCGTCGCCGACTTTAAGCGCGCTCTTGAGTCCACCGGAATGAAAGTGCCGATGGCGACCACCAATCTGTTTTACGATCCGGTGTTCAAAGATGGTGCTTTCACCTCCAACGATCCGCGTGT
>DATEXA010000388.1:0-25220 GCA_035257465.1 Pyrinomonadaceae bacterium
CTGACCTCTGATCTCTTGGCTTCGGAAAGGTGCAGGAGTGGTTGAACTGGCAGCACTGGAAATGCTGTGAACGGGAAACCGTTCCGTGGGTTCGAATCCCACCCTCTCCGCCAGAAGAAATTTGGGACTTCGAATTGCGGATTTGCGATTGTTGTTAGTCGGTTAACCAGAATCCGAACTTCAAAATCCGAAATCCGAAATGCTTTATCGTTAGTTCCCCTTAACCCCCAAGGATTAATCATTCGTTACTTCGGGGGGGGGATAAATGGAAGACGATAAATTGGCCGTTGAGGAAGCGAGACGCTCGACTCAACACGATGCGGTGAAGTCTCAGGTTGAAGACAATGTGCAGGCAGAAATTAGTGAAAGGGCTGCACAAAGAACAACGTCAACGGAGTCGCAGAGAATTGAACGGGTCGCAGGCGACTTTCGTTCAAAAGCAGTTGATGAGGTCATTGACACTGAGCGTGAAGTTCAACGCTCGCGAGGTCTGGCGCGAGTTTCACAGATCGTCGATTACATTTTTTACGTGATCTATGCGCTGCTGGGTATGAGATTTCTTCTGGCATTACTTGCCGCACGAAGCAGTGCCGGGTTCGTACGATTCATCGTCGCAGTTAGTAATCCGTTCTACGCACCGTTTCAGGGGATCGTTACAAGCCCGAGAACAGATCAGGGCCATACGTTACTATTGCCCGTTCTCGTCGCCATGGTGTCATACGTTATCCTGCACTTGCTGATCAATGGACTGCTGCGGATGCTGGCAAACCGCAAAACTCAGATTTGAGGGCGATGGTTACTTGCTGATTCCTGACTTGACGTTGCGTTCGTAATCAATCAGAAATCAGCAATTCATCGGCGCGATTTTTTGAAAACTCAGCTTATCAGATCCCGGGCTCCGCACAACGCTAGCCTTGTGAACTCCGCCAGGCCGGGAACGGAGCAACGGTAGCAACGGCAGCGTGTGTTGCGGGAAAGTCCGGGGTCTGGCCAGAACGGATCTCAGATTGCAGATCTCACAGACGTGTATGGCAATCTGAAATCTGCAATCTGAAAATCAGCAATCGGCCATCAGCAATCAGCAATTTGTAAGCAAACTCTTTAAGCAATAGCAAACTCAAATTCAATTAACCGAAAGCGAAATCAAACCAGACTGCATGTCCTATCAAGTCATCGCGCGTAAGTGGCGCCCGCAAACCTTCGACGAAATTACCGGCCAGGAAGCAATCACGCGCACGCTGCGCAACGCGATCGAACATCAGCGGCTTCATCACGCTTACCTTTTCTCAGGCGCTCGCGGAGTGGGCAAAACGACGACTGCGCGGCTATTGGCGAAAGCCCTCAACTGTCATAAGGCAACTGCCCCCACACCTACTCCATGTCGAACCGACGATCCAACTCAGTGTTCGTCATGTCGGGAAATCAGCGAGAGCCGGTCAATCGATGTGCAGGAGATCGACGCGGCGTCAAATACCGGCGTCGATAACGTGCGGGATGCCATCATCGGCAGCGTGGGCATCGCTCCGGCACGAGACCGGTACAAGACCTTCATTATTGACGAAGTACACATGCTCAGCACTCAGGCTTTTAATGCTCTCTTGAAAACGCTCGAAGAACCGCCGCCGAGAGTCGTGTTCATCATGGCGACGACTGAACGGCACAAAGTTCCGGAGACAATCCTTTCAAGATGTCAGCAATTTGAGTTTCGCACGATTGCTACTGTGAAAATTCTTGAGCGTTTGAAGCTGATCGCAAAGGCCGAAAAGATCACCATACCCGACGACGCGTTGCGTGAAATTGCGCGAGCAGGTCAGGGATCGATGCGCGATGCTCAGTCGGCACTCGATCAGGTGATTAGTTTTGCCGGCGACAAAATCAAGAAAGAAGACGTCGAGATGGCGTTGGGAGTTGCGGGCGCAGACATCCTCTCTCGCGTTATCGATGCAATCGCAAACAACAAGCCAGCCGATGCCATCACGGTTGTTGACGACATCGTCATGCGTGGACACGACCTCAGAAATTTCTGTCGCGACTTGTTAGCGCATTTCCGTGACTTGTTGCTGACAAAAGTCTCTGCGAATGAAGAGCTACTGGAGTCGGCGGTTTGCACACCTGAAGAACTGAAACGACAGGCGGTACTGTTTTCGGAGTCAGACCTTGTTCGTTTTTTTCATTCGCTGGCAGAGACGGAGACAAAACTGCGAACGGCGACACAACCGCGTTATCAATTAGAAATCGGAATCGTAAAGTTGATGGAACTCCGGGGTGTGGAATCGATTGGCGAGATTCTGGGACGTTTGGCCGCGTTAGAGTCAGAACAAGGGTTGCCTGCAACAAACAAATCACCATCGAGTTCGGGAAGCTCGTCGAGCGGAGGCGGAACGAGCAGACCAAGATCGAATTCGGCAAGTTCGTCTTTCGCAGCGACCGCGACGGCTCCAGCTTTAGAAAGCGCACCCGCTGCTGCGCCTCGTGACACGCAAATACGTCCCACGCTGCAGGAAGCAGAACCTAGAACTGAGCTCGCCGCTGATGCGACTCTAATCGAAAGAATAAAAGCCGTAATCGAGCGACAAAAAAAGATGTTGCTGGTTACCGTCCTCGACTCCGCACAGTCGCTTCTGCTGGATGAAGGAGAGCTTTACGTAGAGTTCTCTCCGGGTTCTCGTCATTTCCGCGATACGTTGGCAAGACCGGAGAACATCAAGATCCTTCGAGAAGCCTGTCAGGAGATCACTGGCCGGGAAACCGGCGTGCGTATCGCAGTCAAAGATCCGGCAGCGCAAAACCAACCACTCACTCGCGAAGATGAGGAACGTCAAGCAAAACAAGCCCTCCGCGCCGCCGCCGAAAGCAACCCGATGGTTCAAGAGATGCTGAAAAAGTTTCGTGGTGAGATTGTCGATGTTCGGCGGATCGAAAAGTAACGGGTCAAACGCTGCCAACTCTCCTGCAAGCCCTCAACTCAATCAGTGAACTAATTTCAGCGATTGTCGTATTTTGTTTGAGTTAGCGGAGGTGCGAAACGAAATGCGTGATCCAGTTTTAGCAGGTGTCTTGAGTTTGATTATTCCTGGCGTTGGTCAGCTTTATAACGGAAGAATTCTGGCCGGCATTCTTTGGCTCATCTTTACTCCCGGCTTTTGGATTGGCACCGGCGGTACACTCGGTTGGATCTGTCACCTGGTTGCAGCCTATTGCGCATACTCATACGCGAAAGAACACCCAATCAGGTAACATGAGCGGGCCAAAAGACTGACCGATTGCTTCGACATAAAAAAGGCAGGGACATTTGCTCCCTGCCTTTTTCCATTTTCACTATCTCGGATTTACGGCAATGCTTCGACATTCACGAACAGTCTTATCGGAGCAAAGGACTAGTTTGGTTTCTTGGGCGGCAGCGCGCGAGGAATATCACCATCATCAAAACCTTCGGCAGAGGCATCCGGGATTTTAGTGGCGCCTTTCAGCATCGGAGGCAGTCTTGAAACCGGCAAACTTACTGTCGCAATCGGATCGACTCGTCTCAGAATTGCTCCGCCGCGACCTGCTACCCAGATATTATTTCCGCCTCGGTAGGCTATCGAAAACAACGATGCACTCGTGATGCTCTCCTGTAACTCCCAGCTCTGGCCTCCATCTTTGCTGTAAATAATCTTTCCCTGATCGCCGACTGCTAACACATCGTTACGATTTGCGGCGGCTACTCCAAACAGGTTCGCATTGACACCACTCTCCAGATCCTTCCACGTAACTCCACCATCGTCAGTACGCAGGATGATTCCGCGCGCACCCACAATGTAGCCGCGCAACGTGTCGACAAATTCAAGCGCATACAACCACTCCCTCAGGTTCCGGTCGACGCGCTTCCAATTCTGTCCTCCGTCTTCCGTCCTAAGAATAGTGCCGTTTGAACCGACCGCAACGCCGTGAAGTTCATCAATAAACTTCACGTCCTCCAACCAACTCATGGTGTTTGTCTGTTGGAAATGCCATGTCGCTCCTCCATCGTCAGTAAACCAGATCGCCCCGCGCGCTCCGACGACCCAACCCTTTGCCTCACTCACGAACGATACTCCGAAGAGGCTTTCAGTCGCCGGACTGGCTACCGCGTTCCAAGTAACCCCGCTGGTGACTGAATGAAGAATCGTTCCTTTATCGCCGACCACCCACCCGCTCTTCTCATTCACAAACGTGATCGCATTTAGGTTTTCAGTCGAATTTGAAGGCCGAACTGTCCACGTCTTTCCGCCAGAGTTTGTAAAAAGGATCCGACCATGCTCGCCAACGGCCCAACCGTGCGAGTTGTCGATAAAAAAGATGTTCGCGAGGTCCTCACGTCCGCCATGGGTCAGTCTTCTCCAGGAGAGCCCACCATCGTCAGTTCGCAACACCAAACCATCGGCGCCGGCAGCCCATCCTAAAGACTCATCAGCGAAGAAGAGTGTGCCGAGACGAGGACTGGTCCTAACATTCACCGGTAGCCAGATGTGTCCGCCGTCTCCGGTAGTTAAGACTACGCCACTTTCACCTGACGCCCATCCATGAAGGTCGTCTGTAAACGCAACGGAGTAAAGATCAGTAGTAACCAGTGAAGAGATTGTTTGCCAGGTTTCACCCGCGTCGTCTGTTTCGAGAATTGTCCCGCGATATCCGACCACCACTGCGCGCTTCGCAGATGTGAATGTGACCCCGGTTAGCACGACAGAGGCATAGTCCTTCTTCTCTTTCCAATCGGCGCCGCCGTTGTTGGTAACTAAAACTGTTCCGCGCGAGCCAACAGCAATTCCAGTCTTCGCATTTGTGAAAGCGACGCAAAAGAGATGAGCTGTTGTGTTGCTGGTCTGCGGTTTCCAGGTGACGCCACCATCCACCGTGAAAATGATTGCTCCAAATGTTCCAACCGCCCACCCGTGTAAAGGATTATCTGGTGCGAACGACACTGAGAATAAGTGATCGCGCGTTCCCGTCTTCCTCGACACCCATTTGTCTCCACCATTTTTGGTGGTCAGGATCGTCCCGCGCGCGCCTGACACAACGAGATGGTTCCGATCTTTGAGGTAGACGCTATAGAGCGTGGTGTTGGCCCTTGACTCTTCCTCATCCCACTCAAATCCTCCATCACTAGTCGACAGAATCACGCCATCGCCACCGACAGCCCAGCCATGTCTCTTATCGCTGGCGAATTTGATTGAGTTGATCGAATTGCCTTGCGGCAGTGGGTTTTGCCATTGCCAGCCTTTGAAAGGCTCCTGGGCACGTGAAGTTGTTACCAGGAACAACAGTAGCGCACAGCAGACTGACGTTGTCAGAATGGAAGCGGTTGAGGCGTGCTTTGTTCTAAACAGTCCGAGAGGCACTATTCCGATCCAAAAAGTTTCGATTTGGGGAGGCAAAATTATATGCGCCAAACCACGTGAAAGCGAACTGTCCGAGTGTCCGATAAGCTTTAGCTTGTCGGTATGGATGATGAGTTAATCTAGGGGACACTCATGAAGAGCCGCAGTTGTGTTTTTCTGAAGCCGACAAGCTGAAGCTTATCGGACACACGAAGTCAAACCACATCGGACGTTCCAATCCGATCCACCGCGTCACGAAGTGCACTCGCAGTCACTCTTTGTTCAGCTGCTATTCGTCGGGCTGTGGCATCCGCCGTTTCCTGCAAATGATGGCCGACGTGTCCACGGGTCCACTGCCAGTTGACCTGATGACTATTCGCGGCTCGATCAAGGCGCCGCCACCAATCGAGATTTGTCTTGCGTCGAAAGCGACCACTCATTGTCTCCACGACATAACGCGAATCAGTAAAGAGATCGACCTGGCAAGGTTCGCGCAACGATTCCAATCCGATTGCAGCTGCCGCAATTTCCGCCTGTTGGTTTGTCGCGGCGCCAAGGTACTCGCCGACAGCACGCCACACTCCTTTGTAACCCAGCAGAGCAACTCCAGCGGCGCGGCTGCCAACCTGCCCATTACCCAGACTGGATCCGTCGCAGTAAATCTGAATCTTTTTGAGCGGCGTTTTATTTTCGATAACTTCTGACACCGGATTTATTCTTTGTATTTCCTAGCCTAACACGAACTCAGTTAGAATCGGCATCCATCCAATCATGGGTCAAAACGCTTTCAGAAAAATACCAAGACTCGTTTTCGTCGCCGGACGAAAGTGTATTACTCAGCCTCGCGAAGCACTGCTTCTCTGTCGAATGGCGTGGTGGGTTGGTTTTCTGTCAGCGTCGGCGCGATGGCTTTCGTTACCACGCGCTCTTGAGTTAGTTTCCGGAGGTGAATCACGCCAACTCACAACCGAGGACACTGAGCTACCAAGACGGCTGGCTCGATCAATCGACTCAGTGCTTTCAGCAAACGTTCTTTTCTTCAAGCCAATATGTTGGAAGCGTGCGGCAGTCTTGCGGCGATACCTTTCTCAAAACGGAATTGCCACTCGCATTCTCTTCGGCGTTAAAAGTGAATCCAAAGGCACAATCACAGGCCATGCCTGGCTCGAAGCGAACGGTCAACCAATCCTCGAAAGCACTCCGCCTGAATATGTAGTCACATATACATTTCCTTCTGACCAACGTAGCGAGCCACAACTCGCTAAGCTTTCTTTCGAATAAAATAATCAGAACAAGGTCTGTGACTGGTTGTCACCCTCCCTGCTTTGTCCCGCCCTTGTTGTGAGAATTCACAAAAAAAAGAGAGGTGCATGGCACCTCTCCCTGATTAAGAAGCGCTGTCAACCGAAGTTACGGCAACGCTTCTATGTTAATGAAGAATTTGAAGGTTCCGGTTTGCTGAATACCCAACAGGAACTGAAGGTTGATAGATGCACCATTGGCGAGTGGCGTCCCCAGCGTAACCGTACCTGCCGAATATGAGCCGTTGAAGGCGCCACCGTTGGGCTGATTAGCGGGCGGTGCTGCTTGTTCAAGTGTTGTGCCTTGTACCGTGGCGGTACACGGTGGAGTAGCAGGTGCCCCGGTTGCCGCGCAGGTGGCAGAATCGTTTATGCCAGCCACTACGACAGAGCCGGAAGTGCGTGTGCGTAAGTCCGCGAAACCCGAGGGTGCCGGGAAGGTTGTCTGATCAACTACTCGGAAACGCAAACGAGTGACATTAGCTCCGGTATTGTTTACAAACCGTCGTCGAATTGACAATGTTCCAAAAGTCGAATTGTTCGCCGGATCGGAAGTAAAGTCCCGAACACGATTCGGAGGATTGGACTGGGCGACGGTTGCGTCGAGCAAGTTTGTGCTAAACACAGAATTGCGTTGGATTGGACTGGTGAGGCTCTCCGGCCCCGGAGCACCGAGCCGCTGTCCAGCACCTGCAGATGTGCCGTTAGCATCCACAAAGATGAAGTCGGCCGCATTGTTATTAGTGTCGATAGGCAAACCTCCAGATGGACAGACGCCGCCGAAGGTGGTAATGCTTCCGCCTTTGCCACAATTATCGCGGTAGAACGAATAGTTAATATTGAATGCCGGGTTTATAGGGGGATAGCCAGTTCCTTCCTTATAAGTCGTGTTCGCTTCAGAAGTTGAACCAACAGCATCCAACCGGTTCGCCAGAGAATAACTTCCGCCACCGGTGTTGTTATTGAAAAGGGCGATGCCTGCATTGTCAGGTATATCTGTGGTGTAAGTTGCATCGCCAGTGCCTATCGTTCCACTTCCAGCGGGATAAGCACCCAAGCTGAAGCCGACACTGTTGACACAAAGGTAATGTCCCCTGGCTGGAATAACAGTTCCATTGGGTATGCTGCATCTCGTAATACCGTCCGAAGCAGCAACGCCGTAACCAGTGCCACTCGCGGCCGCGACCGTATGATCGGCGCCGGTGGTGTTATAGATCTCAATAAACTCATCTTGCGGCCCGTTGATACCACGAACCCGGAACTCAGAAATAACCAATTGGCCCGCCGTGGCTGTGCCAGGTGCGGGTCCTAATGGTGTTTCTGTCGGTATTGCTGTAGGTGCAACATGCACACCCGGAGTCTTTTCAGCGCTGGAAACATTTCTTGCGGCGGGTGGTGGTGGTGTCGGAACCTCAACTGAATTGATTGTGATGGGTGAGGCGGAAGTTACCGGAGTCTGTGGCAAAGGACTAAAAACCACATAAGGCACAGTTGCTACTGCCTTTTTCTTTTTTCGCTTCTTTGAAGATTTCGATGTTTGTTGAGTCTTCGCTTTGTCTGAACTGTCAGGAGCCGGTTCCTGAAAACGTCCGTTGCTTCCAAATACGGCTACCTGAGAAATGAGAACCAAGGCAGCAATGGCCCAAAAGAGCCGAGCTGGTTGTGACATGTATTTTCTCCTTCATGGATGGGCCACGGAAAAAACGAATGTGGGATCAAAACCTTACACGGTCAAATTGCAAGCGTCAACGAGAAATTTTGGAGGACGATACAAGTTAAGTACGTCGCACTAGATTGGATGACTCGAGGTGAAGCAAAAGTTTTTCCACACTCGCGTGGGCGCGCTCTGCTGACACTTCATAAACGGTTTGCATCTCTGAGACGATGTCTTCAACGGAATCTCCCTTTTCCAATGCGCGCCAAATCAACGAACCAGTTTCATTCAGCCGGTAGTATTGTTTTGTATTCAGGTCGACAAGGATTCCGCCTGTGCCTTGAAAATCCGTATAGACGATATCTTTCACCGGCACCAGTTTTGAAGAAAGCATGAAATAAAATCCCTTCCTGATAGTTACGGTCGATTATCGAGTTGTTCGTAAAAAGGTAGAGCCCACTTCGCTGACAGATCGATAACGGATGCTGACGCGGAAGTTCGTTTCGATTGTCCATCGGATTGAAAAGTCCAACTGCGCGTTAGGTCTTTAGAGTATAGGCGAGATACTTCTCTAATCGCGTCAATCTCTGTAGTCGCCGGTTGAATGCCAAAAAATCTTACTACTTCGACCAACCCATCCGGTGAAGTTAACTCTTCATAATTAACAAGTTTGGTTTGGCCATCGACTCTTGCCAGGGCTTGCGCTAGAAATCTTCCAACCGCCCGTGCACAAAACTCTTCAGGGGTCAGATTCTCGACTTCGCAGACTTCAACTCCGACGATTGCTGCAGCTGTTTTAGGATTTGACTGCGGTTTCATCCATTCAGGAGTCGATCGCAAGTTTGAAACGATAACTTCAACAGGATTGCGATAAAGGAACACGAAGGGAACGTTAGGCCATACGCGACGGATCCGGTGCATTTGCAATGTAGTGCTACATGCAAACTTGACGAAATATCTATTCTCGATTCCCGTTGGACGTTGATCCAGTGCTGTCACAGCCGCTCTGAGTAAAAGCATGTATAGCAGTTCTTTTGTTGAGTTGGGCTCGGCGTCAGTAAGAAAACGACTCGCAAGCTTGTCCAGCACTGGTGCTTCTGAAATGACAATGGACCCGTGCAACGCTCTACACGCGTTCGCAAGCAGCGTCGACCCGCAACGCGACGCATGAAAGATAAAACCGGCAGGCTCGACGTTGTCGCAGATCTTCTCCATCTGTAACAGGAAGTCGAGGTCCGTAACGACTGACTGCGCCGCACCGTTTGCTTTAACCCGTTCGATGGTTTCATGGAAGAACGGTTCATTGAACGTCACATCGCGCATATCCATCCATTCGACGGCAGGTCGGCCACCATCGATGATCGCATCAACAGGGAACCACCCCTTAAGCTGCTCAGGTTCAATACTGTTCTTTGAGATGGTTGAACTTTTA
This sequence comes from Pyrinomonadaceae bacterium, assembly GCA_035257465.1. Lineage (GTDB taxonomy): Bacteria > Acidobacteriota > Blastocatellia > Pyrinomonadales > Pyrinomonadaceae > PSRF01. Next base: position 9,727 of record DATEXA010000388.1, read on the forward strand.
AGATTGAAGTCTGACTGATTCATGAAGCATTCCAGAGACTGTGAGTAACAGACTCAAGATCAAACTAGTCGTGGAAGTTCATCGATGGGAAATTAGAGACTCTGTAACACCGGCAGTGCCCGCGACTCTTTTTCAGAAAAACTGTCGCGCCATGGAAGTTTGCCAAACGTGTCGAGACAAAAGAGGCAAGGCGAACTGACGTAAGGATCTACGGCGTCCTTCTTATCAATAGCTTCGAGACGATCGCGTCTGGCCTGTAATTGATTGGCACCGAGCTCGGACAGTCTGGACAATGCCGATCCAAAATCTTCCGTCGAAAGATCGGAAATAACATCCAACTCGCCTGCTCCGCCGCGGAACCCGGACAGATTGCAGCACAACGAGAGCCGCCCGCGATAGTCGACGTTGTAACTGTTTCCAGCAAGCGCAGAACAGGGCGCTGAAACATCGAGACTATGATACCCGACATCGATGCCGATTTTCATTTTGAAGATTCTCGACAGATTTGCGATTTCCTGATCGGCTCGCTCTCGCTCTGCATAAGTTAAAGCAGAGAAATCCTCAACTTCATTAGAAGTCGGCATGATGTGAGCAAAGTTCAAAGCTGATGCGCCGAGGCGGGCGGAGAAAAGTGCGAACTGTTCCAGGTTCTGAATTGTGTCTCGTCGAATTCCTACCTTAACTGCAAAGGGAATGTTGGACGCAAAACAACGAGAGAAAGCTCGGACGATCCTGACGAATGATCCAGCGCCACGCCACGCGTCGTGTGTTTCGGCAGTTACTCCATCCAAACTAAAACCGATATGACTAAGTGACTCTCTAAACGCGAGAACTGTCGGCCAGATCTTTTCGAAGTGCCATCCATTAGTTACAAAGCTGCTCTTCAAACCATTTGCCTCAGATACCTCGAGGATACGTGCGAAGTCAGGATGTAGAGTCGGTTCGCCGCCAGTGAAGACGACGGAGGTTATGTCCATGACTTGACGCGCCTGGTTCAAGACTCGATCCAGCAACTCCGGTGACAAAAAGTTTGCAGGTGTGTGGTAAAGCGCATCTTCATCACGCAGGCAATAGCTGCAATGAAGATTGCAGATATTCGTTAGTTCGACACTTATTCTTTTGGAGTCGAAACCACTATGCGTCATAGAACTGTCCCACCAAGGCAGGTTTAGCGATGCTCTTTTGAATCAAATGCGCAGCGAGCGTTGGCTCGTTAAGAATATCTGTTCCTGCGTGGAGTGCAAAAGCTGACGAGGTATTTGCCAAACGAGCAAGAATTCGCAAATGCTCCTCAGAAATGGGCTTGTCGTAAGATGCCCAGGGACACAGCCGCAACAGCATGGTCATCGCTTCGGCCGAAGTTAGTGATACCAATCTACTTTGTGGTTTACGAGTAACGTTCGTAAAGATCATATAGCCCGGCGTCGCCTGTTCGATAGGGTAAGAATCAAAATGTTCCTGGGGAGTAATTCTCTCCTTCGCCGTACCTGATGATTCATTGAAGACCCCTTGAGGCAAGTCGACAGCGGCGAGTGTTTCTGCTGTCAGGGCAAAGAAGCGGCGAAAAGCTCCGACTTTCAAACTATTTCCGCAGTCCTGAAGTAGAAGGATATCGTCTGAAAGATAACGCCAGCCACACTTCGCCAGTCGCGATGTAAGGGTGGACTTCCCTGACCCTGACGGTCCCAGAATCATCATAGCCCTGGTCCGATCCGGTGGAATTACGCCAGCGCTGTGAATTTCGAAAACGCCACACCGGCGCATCGCAGGCGAAAGCGCGTGAGAGATAAGCTGCGCCACTTTTGCGGACGACACATCGTAAGGTTGATCCACCCAAAGGTCGACATCAGCAGAAGTATCACTACCAAAAACTATCAGCGAGTTGTCGAACTTGAGGTAAAAGGAAGAATTGTCAGTGAGACATCTACCACCAAGAGCGATCTCAAAAACAGTTAGACCGGTGGGTATCGAAGGTGGAGTCCGTCCACATCGTATTCTCAATGTGAGATCCGGTTTATGTGTCGGTGATTGTGGAAGGGTAGTCAGGAACCAACCAGCAAAGAGTTGTGATACAGCACTGAAGGACCAATCATCGAAAGCTTCGATAAGAACAGTTCGACCGGCAACTGAGTAGTACATCTTAGCTGCCGGTCGTGTAAGCAAGTCAGACTCCAACAAAGAGGGAATTTGACCCGGGTTCGCCTAGTTCGTCGCTCCGGTTGTCACTGCCTGAAAGAAAGTTGTGGCCTCGAGGACGTCGACCGCGTTAGAAATCTCGGGTTCGATAAATTGCTTTTTTGCTGGTTGAATTGCGTTCGGTTTAACTGACGGGTCAGTCTGGATCAGTGAATCTTCTTGTAACGAAGAACTGTTTTGTTTAGCCAATGTCAGCCGCCTCCTAAGATAGTTGATAGTTATATCATGTCTGGACTGATTTCATGACAACTAAAATCTAGACCATGGAACGGACGTCAAAGGCTCAAAAGCCTTGCTGTGCGGTCTTGGTTGGATCAGTCAAGACAAGGCGTAGGGCTCGCCTCTCCGAGTGCAACAAATCAGCACGGATGAAAAGTCGAATGTTGGGGGACAACTTGCGAACTGCGTCCTCAACCGAGAGTTTTGATATTTCAGTATCGATTACATCTTTTGTCTCGTACTGAATGTCCACCGGTATTCCCAGTTCTTCACCTATCTTCAACAACACCAAAACCAGCGGCTGTTTCTTGGCCTTCACACTAAGGATGTTGTTCTGATACTCAATGCGCAAGGGTTGCTCCTCCATGCGCTTACGATCTTCCTCTGTTTGCGGCTCGACGCCCTCCTCAGTATCACCTTCGATGAGAAGCGACTGATTAGAGCCGGCCACTGCGGCTGACAATGACGGTTCTCCAGTTACGGCCCAAAAATATATGCCCAGAGGTTTTGGCGGCATCCCAGATCCTGTTTCGATCTCGTAATCGATATAGACAGCGGGCGCCATCAACTGCATGGCCGGCTCGAGTGTCAAATCCGAAAACTCAATCGAAATCACTTCGTTCTGTAGTGTGGGTCCAACGACCACAGGCGTCTTCAGTCGCTTGGACATTTCGGTCGCGACGTCAACGAGTTTGACCTTCTCGGCTTTCAAACTGAAGTTAAGAATCGGTTTTGTTCTTACTGACAGTAAAAACTCAGGCTTGCTTGGCGCTTTCTCAGACTGTTGTTTCGACTGCTCGGTTTTTACCGGTGTCTTCGTATCCGCCTCAGGCTTTGGCACTTCCTGTCCGAAAGCGTTGAACGCTGAGAGCAGCATCAGTCCCACCATCAGCCGAATACGTCGAGGACAAAGTAGTTTTTCTTTCAAGCTTAGTATTCCTTGTTTTGACTATGAGAAGTACTGGAAGCGTTAAGCCTCGGATGATTGTTGTATGAGTTGACCCTGATTAGCGTAAAAACTGGCAAGGTCAATTTTCACTTTTGCTCGACGAAACTTGATTCAAAGAGGGAACCATTCCCTGGTAGGGTGGGAGCCTACCACTGCATTCGACTTAGCGTCAATTCGTCTGTTAGACATCACGAACGCCTTCGCGAGTCTTAAATAATAAACGTACTGGTCGCATCAAGTAGTAACCAAAAAAGAGCGCTCTCGGTAACCCGACTGCACTCAAGTCGCGATCTGTAGGGTCAAGCACGTGCCGGAAATAGCGAACTCTCGATGACCATGCCTTGCGAACCTTCAGGTTGAACTCAAACATTTTGAAGACAGGAACCGGTTGGTTCTCGGGTCCGTTAAATATTCCTTTTATAACGAGACGCGCCAGTTTTTCCAACATGCGATCTTGCTCGATCTCTTTTTCTATAACGCTCGGTAACCGAACATTCAAGAGCTTCTTAGAAAGATAAATACCGAGCAGGAACATGCGTTCAGTCTCTGTACTTCGTGCCCGTTCAAGCAATATCTGCCAGTTCAATTCGTACTTGGAGACAATCCAACCCACATCGCATATCCAAAGTAGTCTTTCCCAAAGATGACGTGAACCGTGGATGAGTAAGGAGAAAATGAGGTCTTCGGGTGACAGCGTTTTCATCGCAGAGCCATTGAGCTCTGTGTTTGCAAGGTTCTTCCAAAGATCTTCGGCCTGAACAGTCGAAGCAAATAGGTGTGAAGCAACCTCCCAGTGCAGTTCGACGATCAGCTGGCCTTTGTGACGCCGAAACTGCAGATTGTGTTGAGTTCGCTGTAGCGCTTTACGCTGGGTGTAGTTGAGGGGCTTCGACAATTCGTAACCCTCGGCAAGCAAAAGATCGATCGATCCCTCGACGTCTTCCTTTCGCACCATGATGTCGAGATCAACAAAGCGACGAAGTGAAAGATCGTTGTAAGCAAACAAGGCAAGCATCGGTCCCTTGTAAGGAATCGCTTGGATGCCGTTGCGACTGAGCCGTTCAATCAAACTAAACAGTTCTGCAGCAAGCAGAACATTACGTGCTGAGTTTTCCTGAAAATATTTTTGTAGGCGTTGGAACTCTGCCTCGGGAACAACATCAGCGGCTGTTCTGTTGAGACAGGAATAAAGGAGCGGGATCACTGCGTGCCGTCGCGCGAGTAGAAAGAGATAGTTCCAATGAATGTCGGTCGCGACTAACGCACGGATGCGATCGTGATTGACAGATTCATTCCCGGGACTAACGCAGCAGAGCAACAGTTCGTGTTCAGCACGAGCGATTGCGTTCGCTTCTGGAATAGGAGAAATCACTTAAGTAGAAGTTTCAACAAGGTAGTACCACATCGCGTTACTCATTGACCTTCAGTACAGCAAGAAACGCTTCCTGCGGTATCTCCACGCGCCCGACTTTCTTCATTCGCTTCTTGCCTTCCTTTTGCTTCTCGAGCAACTTCCGCTTCCGACTAATGTCGCCGCCATAGCACTTGGCAATCACATTCTTTCCGAGTGCTTTGACAGTCTCACGCGCAATCACTTTATTGCCGATGGCAGCCTGTATAGGGACTTCAAAAAGTTGACGTGGAATCAACTGCTTCATTTTTTCCGCCAGCGCTCGTCCTCTTGGCTGTGAAGTGGTGCGATGAAGAATCAGCGAAAGAGCATCCACCGGTTCTCCGGCCACCAACACATCCAGCTTCACGAGATCACTTTCCCAGTATCCAGCCAAGTTGTAATCAAGTGAGGCATATCCACGTGAAACTGACTTCAGACGATCGTAGAAGTCGAGAACAATTTCGTTGAGGGGCAATTCATAAGTCAACATCACACGATTCGACGTGATGTATTCAAAACCTTTCTGGATACCACGCTTCTCTTCCAGCAAAGGAAGGATGCCGCCCAGATGCTCATCAGGCGTCAGAATCACAGCCCGGATAACAGGTTCTTCGATCTTTGCAATCCTCCCAGGATCAGGCATCTTCGCAGGTGAATCGATCTCCGCAACGACGCCGTCGGTAGTCGTTACGACGTAGCGTACGCCTGGAGCTGTTGAAATGAGATCAAGATTGAACTCTCTTTCCAGTCGCTCCTGAACGATCTCCATGTGTAACAAACCGAGAAAGCCGCAACGAAAGCCAAAGCCAAGCGCAGTTGATGATTCCGGCTCGTAGAAAAACGACGCATCGTTTAGTCGCAACTTATCCAGTGCGTCCCGCAGTTCCTCGTACTGGTTGGTGTCAACCGGATAAAGCCCTGCGAACACCATCGGTTTGATTTCCTGGAAACCCGGAAATGGTTCTGTTGTGGGTCGTGCAGCTTCGGTAATTGTGTCACCGATCTGAACATCAGCCACTGCTTTGATCGAGGCCGTTAAGAATCCAACCTCGCCGACACCCAGTTGTGCAATTGGCGTCGGACGCGGCCGGTTAACGCCAAGTGTTTCGACCTGGTAGTCGCGACCAGTATTGAAAAAGCGAATCTTCATTCCCGTGCGAATGGAACCATCGATAACACGGAACAAAACAATTACGCCTCGATACGAGTCGTACCACGAATCAAAAATCAAGGCTTTCAGCGGAGCATCAGGATTGCCCTTTGGCGATGGCACATCGCGAACGATCGCTTCCAGGACATCTCCAACGCCCTCGCCAGTCTTTGCACTTGTAAGGATCGCATTGTGAGTTTCGAGCCCGATGAAGTGCTCGATCTGTTCGATCGCCTTCTCCGGCTCGGCGCCGGGCAAATCGATCTTGTTGATGACCGGGATCAACTCGAGGTTGTTTTCAATTGCCAGATAGGTATTGGCGAGTGTTTGGGCCTCGACACCCTGTGAGGCATCAACAATCAAAAGCGCGCCCTCACAGGCTGACAACGAGCGCGATACTTCGTAGGAGAAGTCGACGTGTCCGGGAGTATCAATCAAGTTCAAAATATAGCTGTTGCCGTCGTGCGCTTTGTAGTCGAGACGGACAGCATGACTTTTGATAGTTATGCCACGCTCGCGCTCCAGGTCCATGTTGTCGAGGACCTGGCTTTCCATCTCACGCCCCGTAACCGCGCCGGTGAGTTCAAGCAAACGATCTGCAAGCGTGGATTTGCCGTGATCAATGTGCGCAATGATCGAAAAATTCCTAATGCGAGATGGGTCCATCAGCTGATCTTTGTTTCCCCAGTTTCAGGTCCCTGGCTCCTGGTTCGTTGATTAATCTGGAAAATGCTCATTCACGTACGCGACTGCCTTTTCCTTGGAGTTTATTGACTGAATGAAATCGGTGTTTTGAAAGACCCACGTGACGTGATCCTTGAGAAAACCCGCATACTCATCACCGGGACTAAAATCGTCGTTCATCAATCCAAGCTTCACTGATACGCGACGCAGCAACTCTGTATCGCCGGTCATGGTCGCGGCTTGATATAGCTTGTGTTTGTCGTCATCCGACATTGAACTCGCGGAAGTTGACTTAGAACTACTGTCACTGTTGGAGTTTGAATTGTCGTTGGAGGCGCTATTACTGTTGGAGTCGGAGTTCGCGTTCCTGTTAGTACTGACGTTGAAATTGTAACTACGAGCTGACACGGCTGGTCGGACCCATACAAAGTAGACAGCGACGCCCACAATCACCACAATGATCAATCCAAAACAGCCGGCTCCGCCACACCCCAGCGCGATCTTTTGATTTTTGGTCATCATTTCCTCTTGGAAGTTTGATCGACGAGCTTTTAATTCCTAGTTTTCATCCAGGCGATACATCGCTCGAGATGGGACTTCATATTCGGTGCGCTATCGTGATGCATGTCTCCGTGGCCCGGTAACACCCACTCAAAATCATAGGCCAGCAGTTTTTCCATAGAGCGAATTTGCTCCGGCCAGGAATACCAGGCAACACTGCGAAAGGCTGTCAGTGTCTCTCGAACTGGAGACCATGCGAGGTGATCACCGGTAAACAGAAACTTCTGTTTGTAGAGAAACACCACATGACCGCGAGTGTGGCCAGGGGTCGGTATTGCTAACAAGTCCTCGTCGAGTGCAATCGACTCCTCGCCGTCGATGACCTGTTCGATTTGTAATCTCGTGGCTCCGTCGGCTCGATGCATTGTTCTTGTAGTGCCAAACCGCGCGCGAAACGATTCGTGAGCCGCAATGTCGTCTTTGTGAGTTAGCAACATTTTTGCAACGCCGCCCATCGCTTCAATGCGCTTTGCAAGCTGCGATGCAAACCGAGGTGAATCGATCAGGACATTCCCTGTTGGTCTCTTGATGAGATAACTCCAGCCGCCAAAACTGGCCTCCGATGTAAAACCACAAAAATAGACGTCATCACTGATGTGAAGCGGAAACGCGCCAATACCAATATGCGGATCGTGTTTTTCAGTGGAGCCGATTGAACCCGTAGGACAAGCAACCAGGGCCATTAATGCGCTTTTCGTTTCATCATCTGTCTGCGGCTGATGATGAACGCTGCACTGCTCGCCATGGTCGCGGAAGATCGCCGGCGCAAGTTGACTGCAGGTGTCGCAATCAATGCAGGTTGAATCCACAAAGAAATCACCGGGCACATACTCAGGTAAGCGTTGCTGGAGGTTTGCCATTAAAAAATCTTGGGTCTTTAGTCTTCGATCCTTGAACTTAGAGAATAAACATTCCCAGAGCAAAGACCAAAGGCCTAGGACCCAAGACCACACTTAAATCCCAAACTCATTAATCAAACGATGCAGGTACGATCTGCTAATTCCCAACTTCCGGGCCGCTGCAACTTTATTACCACCTTCAGCCTGAAGGGCACTCAAAATCATCTTACGCTTCACGGCTTCCACAGCGCCTTCCAAGGTGGATTCATCATGTGCGTTTAAGCCGGGCAGGATTTTCAACATCTTCTCGGGAACGAATTCAAGACCAAGGGGTTCGCCATTACTCAACACGACCAGACGCTCCATCAAGTTCTCCAACTCGCGGACATTGCCTGGCCAGTCGTATTCCTGAAGAACATCAACCAATTTTGGTGACAACTCAGGTACAGGATGGCCGTACTTTAGTGCAGACTTGGCAGCGAAATGGGCTGCCAGGATCGGAATGTCTTCGACTCGTTCGCGCAAAGGCGGCAACGACAACGGTACGACATTCAAGCGGAAGAACAAATCCTGCCGAAATCTGCCATCTTCTACTTCCTTTTCAAGATCACGATTCGTTGCTGCAATCAGTCGAATGTCGACACTCAATGTTTTGCTACCACCGACTCGTTCAAATGACCGCTCCTGCAACACCCGCAAAAGCTTCACTTGCACGCCGGGACTCAAGTCGCCTACCTCGTCCAGAAGGAGCGTGCCGCCGTCGGCCAACTCAAAACGACCTTTGCGAGTTTGCGTCGCCGAAGTGAAGGCTCCCTTCTCATGTCCAAACAACTCCGACTCAATCAATGTCTCCGGCAACGCTGCGCAGCTCACAGCGACAAATGGTCCGCTAGCTCGAGGACTCTCCTGGTGGATGGCCCGCGCGAGCATCTCCTTGCCCGTACCGTTCTCGCCGCTCAGCAAAACAGTTGCACTAGTCGCTGCTGCGACGGAACGAGCCTGCTTCAAAACCGTTTCGAGAGACTTACTCGTTCCCAACAGATGTAAAAAGCCGGGTGGTCGCGGAAGCTCAGCTCGCAACTTTCGATTCTCGATTTCAAGCTGTCGCATACGTGAAGCCTGATTGACTATATGCAAGAGCTCTGCTGCATCAAACGGTTTTTCAAAGAAACCATAGGCACCCCGCCTAACTGCTTCGAGTGCTCCCCGCTTTGAGTCGCTGCCGGTAATCACAACTACTTGCAAAGGTGGATCCTGCGCACGCGCTACGTCGATAAGCGCCAGGCCCTCACCAATGTCATCGACGCACGGGGGCAAGTGAAGATCACTCACAACAACTCCGATGTCTTCATCAATGATCATCGATATGGCCTGTTCACGTGAGGAAGCCTGGAGAACGTGATAGTCGGAGTTGAGTGCCCAGTACAGACCGCTGCGCACAGCGTCGTCGTCGTCGACGACCAATATGGTGCCCTTCGCTGGCGCTTGACTGCTCATAACCTCAACAATCTCCCGAAACTGAGACGTGCCGCTTGCGAAAGTAATGCTGGGCAGGGAACTGCAAGGGGAACCGCGTAACCGCTTGGGCAGAAGGAAGGGTTGCCGCACTCCTTCTTTAGTTACGCGAGTCGTGTGATGCCGATGGTAGCACGACGCGAAAAGTCGTACCAACACCTTCAACTGACTCAACTTCAATCGAGCCGGCACTGGCTTGGAGGACTTCCCGGCAGGTATAGAGACCTAATCCGACTCCGTGTTTTTTAGTGGTTGAGAAAGGCCTGAACAACTGGTGGTCAATGAAAGTGCGACTCATTCCGGGTCCCGTGTCACTGATAGAGAAGGTCGCCGCACCCCTCGCAGTCAGACCTGCTTCGATTGTCAGTCTTCCGTTTTGATGTGCCATCGCTTCGAGTGCGTTGAGAATAAGATTCTCAATTACTTTCTCGATTCTCTCTGGATCCGCATAGACAAAGAGGTTGGCGGGGAGTTTCATCTCGATAGCGTGTTTTTCTCTCAACGGTTCAGCAGTCAACCTTTCGACACGCTTGATCACCGGTATCAGATCGAGACTCTTTGGCTTAGCATGTTCTCCACTGAGGCTCGACAATGGACGGCTGAGCTTGGAAACGATTCCTTTGAGCTTTTCGGTCGCGCTTGTCAGCGAGCGCAGCGCATCGGCGCGGAACTGTTCATTGTCGAAGTGACGTTCCATGTTGCCAACAATCAGTGACAGGGCCTCGATCGAGTTTTTGAGATCGTGAATGAGCATCGCCGAGAGGCGCACGAACGACTGAAACTGCTTGGTCTCCTCTTCCCGCGCAATCTGAGCGCGCAACCTTTCGGTCATTACATTGATGTTGTCGGCAATCACTCGTGCCTCGTCACCGGAACCAAGCTCGATGCGCCGATCGAGTTCACCCTTCGCAATAGCAGAGAGGCCTTCTTCAACGCGTTCAATTCCATGAGACTTCTTTTGGGCTTGATGGGAAACTAGTAGCGCGGCGACTGCCCCTCCGAACAGTGCAAAAACAATCCCCAATATGCCCCATCGATGTGCGGCAGCAGCTCCTTGCGATCTGTCGTAGCCGACTGCAAGACCAACATTCCACTTCGGAAGAGGTGAAAACGCGGTAATAAAATCTCCGACATTCGGCGATTGAAAGCGTTCAATGCCAGAGACGCCGCGTGTTAACTTTTCCGCGATTGGAAGAAATTCCGGCAAAGCGCTACTCACCATCTTGCCTTCAACATCATTGTTTGTGTGGTGAATGATCTTCGCGGATGTATCAATTGCAGCAACGAAGGAGTGTTGAGGACCTGCCACCTCCGGGCCGGACCTAATGATAGCGGTTGTCTCAGAAATAAGTTCTTCAAGATTTAGCTCGCCGGTAAGGGTTCCCGCGAGTTCCGTTGAACCGTTTGGAACGGGAACCGAATATCGCAGAGTCGAGCCATTCAATTCGATGGCAGTATCCTTGTTTAGAAGATCAACTATGGCGGGAGCGCCTGCGCCCTCAATCGGTACAGACTTGACGCTGTCAGGGCCCCGAGAGTTGCGATCTCTCTCAATCTGAAATTGCGCGTGATGCTTATCATCGAAGGCAGCAATCCGACGCCAGTGCCCGCGTCCGCGCAGTGCGGAAGATAAGTTTAGAAATAGCTCTTGCGGTGGTTGCAATGGTGCGCTGTTTAGGCCCACACCAGTCGAATTCTTTTTCGAATTAAGAAGATCTCGGAGTTGTGGAGACAAAGCAATACGCGAGAGTTCAAGTTCTTCGTCACGAAGTCTTCTGTCAACTTCGACGGCAAGAGAGTTGAGATGACTCTGGGCTTGTGTGCTTAAAGTCGCATCGACAGTTTTGAGTCCGTTCCAGTAGTTGAGCGCGGCGAGTAACAACAACGGCACGAGGCAGTGAGGTAAGTATGTCAGAGAGTGCTTGAGATGAAGGCGCATCAAAGTCTCTTCGATCGCAGGGAGCGACAAACTAAAGTTTATCGGACATCAGACTGGTTTCCGACCGAATTCTTCGAGTAGCGGCGACAGCGTCTCAATAAGTTGATCGTGAGCGACGCCGTTGCTCGCAACCAGTCCATTGCGATTTTGCACGTCAGGAACGTTGTAGTTCAACGGTCTACCAAACAGGTCAGTCAGCATTCCAGCCGCTTCTGTCAATATCAACTGTGGCGCGCACGTGTCCCATTGTTTGGTTCGTGGCGACAGGTGAATGTAAACATCGCACTGTTGCTCCACCAACAGTCCAATCTTTATACCAACCGAGCCTCTCTGTACTTCTTCACGAAATCCGAAACGCGTGACAACCCTGTTCATTCGTGGACTGCGATGCGATCTACTTGCGGCGAGCCTCATCTGCGCCAGATCGCTTTTGCTGGAAACACTGGCTCGTTCCGGGTCCATACCGGTGCGCTCCACCCATGAACCCTCACCCACAACTGCACGATACATGACACCAGTCAGAGGTTGATAGACCACGCCGACAACACAAACACCATCTTCCGCCAAACCAATCTGGACCGCGAAGTCCCCGTTACCATCGATGAAGCCATTTGTTCCGTCAAGTGGATCGACCATCCAAACGCGAGTCTTGTCCAGTCGGTGCTCAGTATCGATCGACTCTTCGGCAAGGATTCCGTCTTCGGGGAACTCACGTGCTAGTCGTTCGACGATCAACTGGTTCGCAACTCTGTCTGCCTGCGTGACAGGTTCCAGATCGTCAGCCGAAAACTTTTGTTCGATATCGAGGGGCCCTTCATAGTGCTCGAGTATCGCTGCACCTGCTTCCCTCGAAAGTTCGCTAGCCACACGAAGCTCACGTTCATAATGTCCGATATGCTTTAGCTTGTCGTTGGCTTGCATAGTATTTGTAGGGGCGTCTCTCCGTGGGCGCCCCCGACCTCGTGATCAAGAGCATTGGGTAGAAACTAGATCGGCAACGCGCGGGGCGCCCACGGAGTGACGCCCCTACAATTTCTCACCCAGCGCCTCCTGCGCAGCATCACGCACCACGGTCACTGTCTCATCGATATCCGCTTTCGTCGTTCTGAAGTTCGTTATACAGGCACGCAACGCAAACCGCCCGTTGACTGTGGCGTTTGAAACATACGCTTTTCCTCCCTTTTGAACGACGCCCAGAATCTGTTCGTTTAGCGCATCAAGGTTTCGGTTGATCTCAATTAGCTCATCCGCGGGAGCCGTCGTCATCCGCTTCTTAATCGTTGCCGGCACATATCGGAAACAACAGATGCTCAACTCAACAGGCGCCATTAATTCAAGATCTTCCGCCGCAGCAACAACCTCACCCAAATAGTCTGCGAGCGCTATATCTTCAGCGATTGCCGCTGCGATCCTTTTGACTCCGTAGTAGCGCAACGTCAGCCACACCTTGAGCGCTCGAAACCGTCTCGACAATTCGACTCCATAGTCCCAGTAAGCAAACGTTTCGTCATCGGCGAGGCCGTGCACTTTGATGTAATCAGCTTCGTCAGTATTGAATGCTGCTTTAACCGTCGCCTCATCGCGAAACAGCAAACATCCTGCGTCCACGGGAACGTAAAGCCATTTGTGTGGATCAAGTGAAACAGAGTCAGCTCGCTTGAGCCCATCAAACAAGTGCATCCTTCCGGAATCTAAAACTCCTGGAGCTCCATACGCACCGTCGACGTGAAACCAAAGATCAAACTCTCGAGCTATGTCAGCGACTTTATCCAGCGGGTCGACTGCCCCGCTGTTCGTGGTTCCTGCGCTCGCCACCACACAAAATGGACGAAAGCCTTCTTTGACATCGCTCTCGATGCGTTTGCGAAGCGCACTCACTTCCATCCGCAATCGACCATCGCAGGCAACAGTTCGCACTTGATCGCGACCGAAGCCCAGAATGTCTGCCGCTTTCGCGATCGACATGTGAACCTCTTCGGAAGCGTAAACGGTGGTTGGTCTGGAATTCCACAAACCCTTTCGCGCGGCTTCAGGTCCGGTTTTGCGGCGACTGGCTACCAGCAATGCAATCAAGTTGGCCATCGAACCGCCGCTAGTGAGTAAGCCGCGTGCCTGTTTGTCGTAACCGATCAGGGCGCCGAGCCACGCGACGACCATCTTTTCAATCTCAGTGCCTGCCGGCCCTGAGCGCCAACAAGTGATGTTGGCGTTGAGCGCTGAAGCAATGAGGTCGGCATATGCACCGATTGGTGTTGAAGGTGAGGCTACGTAACCAAAGAATCGAGGATGACCATTGTGACGACTAAGGTCGAAAATTTTGCGGCATTCATCGAGCAGTCTTTCAAGCGGTACAGGTTCCACTGACAGTTCGGCATTTACTTCAGCGGCTGTTTTGCCAGCGTAGTTCTTCGCAACTACGTCTCGCTGAGAAACGGTCTCGAAATACTCGAACACAAGTTTCGTTGCCTGCTGGGAAATCTCGTTCAACTCTGCGGTCGAGATGTCGAGCGCTGACTGCGTTCGTAATGAACTTTCGGTGGTTTCTTTCATTTGATGCCCGGAGCGATGGCGACCAGGATCGAGAGTCGTTCAGTGCCGCTATTCACAACGCCATGGGGCACTCCGGCGGGAGCGATGACAACTGCACCGGCATCGACGTTTCTTTCTTCCTCGCCGACTGTGAAACTTCCCTGACCCGTTAGCACAAAGTAGAACTTGTCGGCGCCGTCGTGTGCGTGAATGGATTGCCTCTGGTTAGGCTCGAGACAGTTGAGACCAACCATCACGTGTTCACCCTGCCACAGTGTTGCTTTGAAAAACTTTTCCGGATTTGAACCTTCAAAGTCTTGCCAGTTTAGAAAGTTGGACATTGCAGTTTTCCTGAAAGTGATTTGACGTTCAAACTAACACAGACAACTGCGATTGCCGATAAGAAAGACTATCCACCGATTACGCAGATACGCAGAATTATTTTCAGGTTGGGAAGGGGACCCTGTCCCCGCTCGCGCAACATACCGATAAACGAAAGCATTAATATTTATCTAAGCATCATTGATGGAGAGCAGGCGGGGACAGGGTCCCCTCCCCAACCTGAAAATAGTTCTGCGTAATCTGCGGATGGATTCTGCTAACATCCGTCCCAACCATGACTATTCTCGGACGAGCTACTCGTGAAGGAACCGAAACGTACGCCAGTCGTTTTCACAACGCTGCCGCTCACCACTTTCGACAACAGCAAAATCTACAACTCTCCTCGATCGGAATTGGAACTTATCTCGGCAATGCGGACGACGCCACCGATCAAACCTACAGAGACTCTATCTCGCGAGCCGTTCAGCTCGGCACAAACGTGATCGACTCCGCTGCAAACTACCGGTTTCAGAGAAGCGAACGAGCTATCGGACAAGCCTTGAACAGTCTCATCAACGAGTTTGGCTACTCACGTGATGAGCTGGTCATCTGCACCAAGGGCGGTTACATCCCGTTCGATGGAGCGCCGACTCGCAACGTCAGGGATTATCTTGAGGAGACATTCATTAAACCCGGTATTGCATCGTTTGATGATTTCGTCGGCGGTAGTCACTGTATGACACCACGCTACCTCCAGAACCAGCTCGACCAGTCGCTCCGCAATATGAATATCGAGTCAGTCGACGTCTACTACATTCACAATCCGGAATCTCAACTGGGGCACGTTTCCGAGGACGAGTTTTATTATCGAATCACAGCGGCGTTTGAACGTCTCGAAGAAAACCGCAAACAGGGAAAGCTCGGAGGTTATGGTGTCGCTACCTGGAATGGCTTTCGTGTCGGACGTGAGTCGCGGGAGTATCATTCGTTGTCGAGAATTATTGAAGTGGCACGAACTGTGGGTGGGCAAGAGCACGGGTTTCGTTTCATCCAGTTACCATTCAACCTTGCCATGCCCGAAGCCCTTACACTCGTGAACCAGGAAGTTGGAAACGAACAGCTGACGTTGCTGGAAGCGGCGGAGAGGTTGGGTGTGACAGTGATCGCCAGTGCTTCGATGCTGCAGGGGCGAGTGGCCC
>DATEXA010000389.1:0-9821 GCA_035257465.1 Pyrinomonadaceae bacterium
TGGCTTTCAATTGTAGCCATCATGATCAACTCCCTATCGAGACGTTCTCGATTACTTTTGGTGCGAGTTATTGCACTTCTAATCACGAGGTTCTGCTCTCTTCTTGCTCCCGGTATCCCTGCGCTACACCTCCCCGGTCAGAGCTATTGGTTGTGATCCACTTTCGCCTCAAACGGGTAGTGCCAACTATTTGCAATTCACAACAAGCTGGCGACGATGTCGACCGTCTCGACCATCATCACTTTTCCAGACATATTGCTCTGCTGAGTCTGGGCTAATTGCCGCCGGATTGTTCGCTCACCGCGAGACTCCGGCACTTGCGACCCCGCTTGTTCACCACCCGAAAAGATCTGTTCAAGGAAATACTGGTCGCCATACTTGTGGAAGACCAGAGTTGACTTGTCCTTAGGTGTAAGAACGTGAGTTGCGAAGGTCGACAGAAATACATGTGCACTGGCATCCGCACCGCTGACCGAGATCATTTTGTTGTCGGAGAATCCCGATAAACGACTGAAGGTGTATTCGCCGGCCGGAAGCTTCTTGTCACCCACATTAAAGTCAAACGGGACTCTAGCCCTGATTGGATTACTAAGTTGCGCGTTCGCGGATGCAACCGCCGCGCAAAGACTGAAAATTGAAACCAGACTCAACATCGTGAGCCTTTTGATCACTTTCCTTTGCATACAATCTCCTATCTGCCTTCGGCGAGCGGCGCTCAATTGTGTGCACCCAAACTGCGCCCACCTACGTTTTACCTTTTCGAGAGCAAAGTTGGTTCTCTCATCGCAATGATCCAGGCGACTTATCAATCAACGAGTTGTCGTAAAGCCTGACTCAAAGTTCTCATCGCCTTCTGCTATTTCAATACCGCAGCTGTACAGAAAAAATTCCAAAGGGCGAGTGACAATTCAGCAGCGGGAATAAATTGGTGGTGAGTTGGTCTTATCTCTAATGACGAGACGGGCTCATTACTTCCAAGTACTGATACAAACGGAATCACGATTCCAAGCGTCAACGCGTTCGGCTGCAGGATCGATTTGTCGTGATTCACCGCCGGCCACTGGGTGCATTCAAGTCAACTGAGTGTTTCGCGACGACCTGGGAATAAATCTGCAGGCCGCTCGGTATTGAATGGTTGAGTGGTTGGAGTCCGGAACTTCGAAGCGTTGCGTGTTTAGACTTTGGCATTTTCTACGCCAGACACCGTGTGATGTGACAGCGCCTGCTGTTGCGCTCTTCAGTACGCAAGTTTCTTTTTGGATTTTTCTGACTTCTCGACGAGAAGGCACTAATTACTTTTAGAAACCACCAGCCAGATAGCAGGGAGGGGAAAATGAAGAAAGTTTTCGATTTTCAATTCGGTCTTGTACTCGTTAGCGCGCTCTTGCTCTACACGTTCAGCGCTCTGACAAGCCAGGCCCAAATCACGCGCGGAATTATTTCGGGCACAGTGCGAGATGAGAATGGTGCTGTCGTGCCGGGAGCACAGGTCACCATCACCAGCACTGGCAGCAGCCTAACAAAACGGGACGCCACTACCGACGACCAGGGGTTCTATCGCATCGGCGCATTAGATCCTGGATCCTACAATGTCGTGGTTGAGAAGGACGGCTTCGAAAAATTAGAGAACCGGGACATCGTCGTGAAATCCGCCGGCGAAGTCACGTTTGACGCAGCGCTAAAGACCGGCAGCGTCACCGCCATGGTCGATGTGACCAGTCAAACAGAGGCTATAACGCTTGACAAGACGAATCCGACGCTCGGTTTGACTGCGACTTCGCGCCAAGCTGTGGACTTGCCACTTGGGCCGGCCCGCGACGTGAATAATCTGGCGCTGCTGGCTCCCAACGCTTTCACCGCACCAGGTTCAACGGGAATCTCGGTGAACGGCCAACGAGCTCGCAACGACAATTTTAGTATCGACGGTTCTGACAACAATGATATCAGCGTTACGCTGGCCACGGTGCCGGTTGTCCCGGAAGCGGTTCAGGAATTCCGGCTGCAGACGAATCCCTACAGTGTAGAATTTGGGCGAAACTCAGGCGCACAGATCGACGTGATCACTAAGTCGGGTGGAAACAGTTACCACGGCGAGGGCTTTGAATACTATCGCGGTAGCGCGCTGAATTCTCTTGATAACATTGAAAAGCAGAGTGGGCTGACTCGGCCTGCACGTTTCAATCGCAACCAATTTGGTGGTGATATCGGCGGCCCCGTTAAGTTGCCCCACGATAACGATCGGACCTTTTTCTTCTATCTATTCGAAGCGGATCGCACTCGAACCGGAGCCAACCTCGGACCCACTATCAGGATCCCGACGATGGCTGGCTTTACGGCTCTGAGCACGGTGCCGTTGCGCCCCGGACAATCGGCGGCCAGTCGCGCCGGCGTGTTGAATTCGCTCTCGTTCCTTAGTGGCATTTATGCAAGCAACCCGGCGTTCAGAAGTCTGACGAACACAATCGTTAATGGCGCGCCTATCCAGACGGGTCTGACGAACATCCCAGCGAATCAACCTACAAATATCTACAACCACACTCTGCGGATAGATCACAGACTCACAGAGAAAGACACCTTAACGTTTCGCTACATTACTAACCGACCCACCAACGTCGCCCAGATCAGCAACACTCAGTTCGGCACGTTGTTCGCCGGCGACCAGGTAATCAACGACAACAACTTTGCGGTCAGTGAGACCCACGTGTTCAGCCCCAGGCTGCTCAATGAGTTCCGCTTCTCTTACGTTCGCCGCAATCTTCAGTTTCCTGAGAACGATCCAACGACACCAAGCACCGCGATTACCGGCTTTTTCTCGATCGGAGGGCTAGCCAACTTCCCCCAGGGACGTATCCAGAACGATTTTCAGTTTTCCGATACGGCGACGCTACAAATGGGTCGTCATGCATTCAAGTTTGGCGCGGATGTCCGCCGCCTGCAGTTGTTCAACTTGGCGGCGTTTGACTCGAAGGGCACATTCTCCTTCACCAGCTTTCAGGACTTCCTGAATAACAATGCACTCTTTTTCCAACAGGCCTTGCAGACAGCAACCTTCGATGCACATCAGACGGAACAGTTCTATTTCGCTCAGGACGACATTCGCGTGAACCAGAGTCTGACACTGAACCTTGGATTACGTTATGAGTACTCGACTGTGCCACTCGGGTTTTTCGGCGCCACTGATCCGCAGAGTCTCGCTGCATTGGTTCCAGGGCCGGTCCAGCCGGATAAGAATAACTGGGCGCCAGCCGTTGGCTTTGCGTTCAGTCCCCACGCCAAGAGTGGTCCGCTGAATAAGATCTTTGGCGATGGGAAGGGTGTGTTACGGGGAGGATACCGCATTGCCTATGACGTTCTGTTTTTCAACCTCCTGAGCGTGAATGCTTCAAACTTTCCGCGCGTCGTAGTTCCCAGAATTGACAATGCCGTCGATCAGTTTCCAAACCTTGCGCCCGTAAGCGGCTCGGCCGTATTCGATCCGCTGGCCACATTTGTCAATACACCTTCGAACGCAAGAACGCCTTACTCTCAGCTCTACAGCTTATCGTTCCAACGTGAACTACGCGGGAATTACATTATCGAGGTGGGCTATACCGGAAGCCGTTCGACTAATCAGGTAAATCAGCTTCAAGCTAACCCGGGAATTCTGACGGACGCTCAGGCGGCTACCGTGGTCGCGACGGGCAACCCTAACTTAATTCCGAGTGTGCAGCAGCGTCGCGTTTTGCCGCAGTTCGGCTCGCGGGTCTTAATCGACACAACGGCTCAGGCGACATACAACGCCGGTTTCGTTTCGATCAACCGAAGGTTGTCACGTGGTTTGCAATTCGGAGTTGCTTACACTTTTTCGAAACTCCTGAGCAACAACGACGAATCACTGGGTGTAAACGCCATCACTGGTGGTTCCCCGCAGGTGCCGCAAGACTTCTTTAACCTTGGAGCTGAAAAGAGCCTCTCAGCCTTCGATCGCACGCACCGCTTCGTCGCGAATTACATCTATGAGGCGCCGACACCAGGCTTTGCGAAGAATAATCGAGTACTGAAACAGATGTTTGGCCATTGGGAGATTTCCGGGATTACGTCGAGACAATCGGGTCAACCGTTTTCAATACTCACGGGTGTTGACTCAAACGGCAACGGCGCCGCAGGGGATCGCCCGAACTTCAATCCGGCTGGACAGATTATATTCGACCCAGTTACTCAGAACTTTCGAAGTTTCACGACTTCCGGTTCGCCGTTCTTTGTTCCGCGCGGCAGCAATGGCCTGCCACTAAATTTTAGCCTGGGCAACGGATCTCTCGGCCGGAACACCTATCGAGCTCCCGGCTTTTACAATACCGATTTCAGTCTCTCCAAGCACATCAAGTTCAACGAGGCGCGCGAGTTCATCTTACGAGCCGACTTCTTGAATGCTTTCAATCAGGATAATTATGGGATTCCTGTTAATAGTCTGAACAGCGCCGACTTCGGTAAGAATCTGAACAACTTTGGAAACCGTTCGATCACTCTCGGAGCAAAGTTTAAGTTTTAGATCTATTGAGCGAGATCGCGGGGGCACTCTGTCAGCAGGAGCTTTTCACAATCTGCGCCTCTCAACGATTTACCTCAGCGCTAGTGCAGGGTTTTGCCTTCGGTGGAACCCTGCACTTTTTGAATAGAAACGACACATCCACCGATTTGTTAGTTGTCTCCCCGAGACGCAACACATAACAGAAAAAGAGGAGAAGCTGATGAACCAGGTCAATGTATTGAAGGGACCGAGAAGAAGAAGAATTGCGAAGTCTGCGACGTTAATTACGTTGATTGCCTTATTGTTGGGCCACGCCGCCCTGCTCAATAAGACCGCTTTTGCTCAGCAGATACAGCCGCCCGCGCCATGTCATCCGAATCCAAATGCCAACCAGGACATGGCCATGGTCCGTAATCGCGACGATATCAACAGCCTGCCAGTTCCACTCAAGGACCGGCTGGCAATACTGGCAGGGCGACCGCATAGTATTCTGCCCGTCCAGGCTTTTGCTGAATCTGACAAGCCCAGCCAACTCTTCCAATACTACCTGTTGGATACACACGGCTTTGAGCCCAACGTTTTCACCAGCAGGATTCCGGGCGTCAATGACGCCGTCCAGTTGACTGCCACGGGAGTTAACTGTGGTCTCGACACCGTTGGTGCGGTCCGCTTAGTCCTGGAGCCGAAGCCAGGTTTACCGACCGATCCAAATAACCCGCGAGCATTCATCGATGTATTTACGGATATCTCCGGGCTGTTCGTCATTAACAATGAGTCAGGCTGGTATGAAGGTTGGATGATCCACGACCTCACGGTGCCGGCGATAACCAAGCCGCGGCCCGACGGCCATGCCCAATTCGGCACGATCACCAAAGCAGATGCCGAGGATCTGCGTGAGATGGGTTCAGGCAACAACATTCCCGGCCATATCTTCACGATGGATGGGAAAGCAGTTCACTTCCCAAGTGAGACGGATCACTTTCCTGATAAACAGACGAACGTGGTGCCACTGCAAGTGAGTATGGGTACCTACAACTCTTACCAGCAGGGCGACTCTCACTCTTATTGGGAGTTCAATTATTTGGGAACCAATTGGATACATCCACTTTATGAGTTGCCATTTACGGGCGGTTTCCCTGACAACTTCGGCGGCGAACCACCCGATACCTTCCAGGACGGTGAGATCGGAGCTCTGCAGTCCATCGTTCCCGGCTCCGGGCCTGCTGGTGTGAAGAACAGCCCAGTCACCCTCGGCGACAATCCCAATCTCCCGCGCGACCCAGATAAGTTTGACGGCGACATCGACGCGCAGCGCGAATTTCGCCAACGGGGTATTCCCAGCGGCTTGGCCAATGAGATCTTTCTGGATGTTTACGAGAGGCTTGCTTCGTTTGAACCTCGTGTGACCAACTTGACTAAGCGTTTGAATGACGCCTATGCCGCAGAAGTCGCGCGGGTCGATCAGAATGGCGATGGTGTGATCTCTGCTGTTGAAGGTGATATCGACACAGCCTCCGATGGGTTTCCCGATAACGCCCGCTTATTTCTCGCGCCCCCGGTCTTTAACCGCTTCGCGGTTACTCGAGAGATCAACGATGGACTGCTGGCGCCGCGTTTCGCGCCCAGCCAGCGAGCCTGGGTGCTGAACGGTTTCCTGGTAAGCGTTAACCCGGCTGTACCCGCTTCGGCTGGACGCGATTCCGATGATCGTTAATCTGCAAATTCGAGAACGCGGCGACGGGATCACACCGACCCGTCGTCGCATTCGCGAAGCTTAATTGCAGTATTCTATTCCCACTTCGGAAACAGATCGCGGATGTGGTTGATATTCTTATCGGGACTTTGATGTCACGCCGCGCGTGCCCTTAAACGGCTCCGAGAAGGCCTTGCCAGTCGCGACAACGAAGAGACCTCGGGAGAATGTTGACGGTTGGAGCTATCTGATCTCTTCATTGCTCTTGTTGCACCAGACTTGCAAACTGGTGCAGCTCGACGTTGTTTAGATCGGATATGGTCCAATAGTTCATGCCTGACTTGGTCCAATGGATCAGATTATAGCCCTGGCGTTGTGTCGTGACTTCACTTGTCGAACCAGCTTGCTCCGCGGGCCAGATATACAGATTTATGTAATGCAAGCGGCGCTGGTAAATAAGCGTAGCCACCGTTCTGTTGTTCAGGTATTCCAATCGACCCCCGTTAGACGAAAATCCTGACTGGCAAAGTCTTTTACCGGAGGAGCGAAGTCGACCTTGCCGTCGAACCAGGGCTTGACAGTGTGCTGATCGGAGGAGAGCACGTCGGTGAGATGACCAGGCATCTACAATGAGCGCACGTGATCTGATGCGATCTCCTGGGCCAGAAGCTCATCGCCGGAAGGACGAATAGACCGAGGCACAACTCTCCACACGACCACGCCAATCAAGACAGACGCACCTCAACCTGGACAATCCGACCAAAGCTTCAACGCCAATCATCGGAAAATTCCCTTAATCTCATAAAACAGGGCCATTGACCTTCTCTCAATCCGCATTTAATCGAAGGGCGAGGGAATATTCCCGTCTCCCATTCGGTATGGCTAATAGCGGATATTCCGAGAGTCGGTAATTTCCAGTTTGGGAGGATACGAATGAGCAAGTTTGACAGACGCGGCTTCATAAAAGTCGCCGGATTGGGTGGAGGGATTGTCTTTGCATCAAGTTTGAGTCGGGGCTTCGGTCTTAATGCCCTCGGCTCGGTCCTGGATTATGCAAATGCAAAAGTTGAAAACGACTTTTACTTCGTCCAGCTTTCGGATACGCATTGGGGTTTCTCGGGACCAAAGGTGAATCCGGATGCTGAAGGCACTCTAAAGAAAGCGGTGCGGGCTGTAAACAGCCTCGAAGTACAACCGGACTTCATAGTGTTTACTGGCGACCTTACGCACACCACTGACGACGTCCAGGTTCGCAAAGATAGAATGGCGCAGTTCAAAGACATCGTCGGACAACTAAAGGTTCCTACGGTTCATTTCATGGCCGGAGAGCACGACGCTTCGCTCGATCGTGGTGATGCGTATCAGCAGTTTTTCGGCAAACTCAATTACACCTTCGACCACAAGGACGTGCACTTCATAGTGCTCGATAACGTCTCCGATCCGGGAGCCATCGTAGGCGAATCACAACTTAACTGGCTCAAGGCCGATTTGAAGCAACAGAAAACAGACGCGCGCATCGTCGTGCTAACACACCGGCCGCTGTTCGATCTGTATCCCGACTGGGATTGGTCCACCAAGGATGGTTCAGCCGTAATCGATGCCTTGATGCCGCACAAGAATGTGACGGTGTTCTACGGGCACATCCACCAGGAGAACCACCACATGACGGCCCACATAGCTCATCACTCGGCGAAGTCACTGATGTTTCCTTTACCGGCTCCCGGCTCTGTGCCTAAGAAATTGCCAATACCGTGGGATGCGAGTGCGCCCTATAAGGGGCTCGGCTTGAGAAATGTTGAAGCTGAGGTAAGGCAAGCCAAGTACGGTATAACGGAACTTAATCTTAATGGAGGATAATTTGATGCATCGGAAGAAACGAGTTTTGATCGCAAGTGCTCTACTCATGATCTCAGCGATCATATCGGGGTTAACTCTCCACGTCCGCGTAAATGCGCGCCCCGCAGAAAAAGAGATTCACATAACAGCAAAGAAATTCGACTTCACCCCAGACACGATCACCTTAAAGAAGGGAGAGCCAGTTGTTTTGGTGATCTCTTCCCAGGATCGCAAGCATGGATTCAACTTGCGCGCGTTTGGGATTCGCGCCGACATCGCCCCAGGAGGGACCGCCCAGATTCGATTCACTCCTGATAAGACAGGCAAGTTCACGTTCTCATGCGACGTATTCTGCGGCGAAGGTCATGAGGACATGACCGGAACAGTCATCGTTACTGAGTGACTTGGTAGATGATTCGGCATCCACGTAAAAGTGCGGAGACCTCAGCGGGTCGGTCTTTACACCATGAGACGGGTCGAGCCCGTCGTGAACCAAGGGGCGGACGCCGTCGGTTCGACGCGCGGGTTGGAAAGCTGGGGGCAAGCTTCTTCATCTTGCGCGTTGAATCGCGCTCTGGACACACTTATGGCCCGTCGTCCACTTCTGATGGCCCCTGTTGCCGCTGGCCAAACGATCGGTTAGGGAGAAAGATGTGAAGAAAATCCTACTGGGTGCGGTTCTGACGTTAGCGTTACTGTTGTTGTCAGGTCTTGTGATGACAAGGCTCGGCCTGATGCCGGTCAGCGCTGATGGAGCCCATTCACACCTTGAAGCTCGAGTCATGCCCATAGTGCTTCATGCTTCAATCGTTCGGCATGCGTCGGGAGAAACGAATCCAGTCTCCCTCAACGAAGACAATCTGAAAGCAGGAGTAGATACTTACAAAGCGATGTGCGCAAGGTGCCACAGCACACCTGATGGTAAGGCGAGTATTTACGGACAGTCGTTTTATCCCCCAGCGCCACAACTTCCGAAAGGAATGGCCCAGTACACCGACTCGCAACTCTTCTGGGTAATAAAGCATGGCATAAGGAATACGGGTATGCCGGCCTGGGGAAGCATGCTGTCGGATGAAGAGATTTGGCAAATCGTAAGTTTGCTGAAGAACTCACAAGATCTGCCTCCGTCGGTTGAAGACCAGTGGAATGAACGCTAGGGATGGGACGTTGCTATAAGAATTGGACTGGGGCCCCAAAAAATCCTCACAGGGTGAGCTTAAACGAACGAGCCAGAACAAAACGCGACTAGTAATCTCAAACTGAAGGAGTCAACTATCATGATCATGAAACATCTCTTTGTGTCTTTGTTTGTATGCGCATTAATTTCACTGCCGACGATCGTCAATGCCGCCGGAGACCTGCCAGATGTCGGCACAACCGCAACGGATTTTCAACTGACAACCAACGAAGGCAATCAGGCAAGTCTGGGGGATTACCGCGGCAAGTGGGTGGTCCTCTACTTCTATCCGAAGGATTTTACTTCGGGCTGCACGCTTGAAGCTCATAATTTCCAGCGGGATGTGGAGAAGTATGCACAAATGAATGCCGTGATCCTGGGCGTCAGCGTGGACACGGCGGAGTCGCACAAAAGTTTTTGCGTGAAAGAGGGACTGAACTTCAAGCTGCTTTCGGACCCGGATGCCACGACGTCAGCGGCGTACGGTTCGGTAATGGAATACAACGGAACTAAGTTATCGGCGCGCAATACCTTCATCATCGATCCTGCCGGCAAGATCGCTAAAGTGTTCGTCGGGGTCAAACCGGGCGGTCATAGCGAAGAGGTCT
>DATEXA010000390.1:0-3347 GCA_035257465.1 Pyrinomonadaceae bacterium
CCTTCGTCGCTTGCCCCTGGCTATCATATTTTCGCGCCGTTGGCGCTGAACTCAGAGACGTGACTTTTGCAAGCAGCTCTAAGGCATATCGGACATTCCGCCAGTGTCGAGTTTGATCGTTGTGCGGCCCGCAGTAAAGTCAGTGAGAAGACCGGAGATGTTAATTGTAGCCACGATGCTTTTCTTTTAGGGCAGGATACCTTCTGGAACAACCCATGGATGTAGATCGAGAGTGAAGCGTCCTGCCTGTACTGCGGGGTCGGTTAACGTCAACGCGCGTGCTTCTTCAAGCGACGCGACGCGGAAGACAAAAATCCCGCGAAGCGTTCCATCGTCGCCGAAAGGGCCTGCGACTACGAGCTTCTTCATATCAGCGAGACGATGAATGTTGGCCATGTGCAACTTCTGAATCTCTTCCGTTTGGGGAGTCTTCTCCGCTGTCCACTTTTCGCCTTTCACAAGAAAAGCCAAATAGACCGTCATTAACTTTTGCGGGGTCTCAGTCTTCTTCATCACTTCTTCGGACCACCACGGATGCAATTCGGGCACGACCTTCTCAGCAATGACGGCAGGATCGGCCATTACCCAAGCACGAGCTTCGTCGGCTGACTTTGCGCGGAAGATGTAGACACCTGCGAGATCACTGTCGTCTTTGAAGGGACCTGCTATGACAGCCTGGCCTGACTTCAGCAACGACTGAACGTAATCAATGTGTTGGCGATGAACCGTGCCGTTATCAGTTGCTGCAGACCATTTCGGTCCGCGCTTGAGTAGCGCCATTTGAAACTCAGTGAGTTTGGAAGGCGGTTTAGCTGGCTGCTGCGTTTGCGCAACGGTCGAGAGCAGGACAGCGAATGTCAAGGTGATTATCGAAAGAGCTTTTCTCATATGCCCTTCTTGTGACTTCTTTTGAGATCTCAGATCTGAGATCTCATAGCGGCGGCCCAGATATGGTTTCGACCTTTTTGTTTGATCGTGAAATATTATAGATGAAAGGTCGATCGTTGAGGAACGGTTTGAAGATCGTGGTGAAGCAAGTAACAAATTGAAACTCAAATTGGACAAGTCGGGAATGGTGGTTTACCTCCGCTTGACTAGCCCCACTTTGCCCTATGTGTTGGGGTTGGGTAAGGCCAGCGGGGCAAGCCACCCGACTTGTTCGAGTTGAATGTTAGAGTTTTGACCTTAGCTACACCTTTGATCCAAGGTCCCAGGTCCACTCGCGCACTTTTCCTGCAACTTTCTTCGCCAAATGGCAACTAACAATTGTCAAATGTTAAGATCCGCGCACAGATTCTTCTGAGGTGTTACTCCAATGAAAAAGTCCCTGTCACTGACCCTGGTTCTAATCACGGTCTTCGCCGCGTTTTTGCCGTCGCACGCTCAGGAGCCAACTGCACAACCCACTACACAACAACCCACTGCGCAACAACCCACATCGGATGAGGCCGCAAAACAAAAGGCGGAATTGGAAAAGAATGCCTACCGATTGCTCGATCAAGTTATAGACGAGATCCAGTCGTTACGACTGCCGGAGAATCGCGTCCGGATTCAAATCAACACTGCCGACTTGCTTTGGGATCGAAATCAGGAGCGAGCCCGATCTTTGTTCCAGCAGGCGTCGGAAGGTGTATCCGATCTTGTTCGTAGCGCAGCCGCTGCATCTTCTGGAAACCAACGAGGCGGTCAGCAGCCGGATCGCCGGGCTTTCGCGCTCCGACAAGAGTTAGTTCTGGCTGCGGCGCGACATGATGCTCCGCTAGCGTATCAATTGTTGGCGGCAACAAAGGCGCCCGTTGCGACTCCGGCGTCCAATCAGAATCAATCAAATGACCCTCGCAATCAGAGAGCGCAGTTCAACTCTGACGACAATTTAGAGCAGATGTTATTGGGTCGCGTTGCTGCACTGGATCCAAAACTCGCGGCGCAAAACGCAGAACAGATGATGGCAAAGGGACAGTTTCCGCGAACTCTTGGTGAAGTCATTAGTCAACTTCAACGCCAGGACGCGG
The DNA here is from genome assembly GCA_035257465.1 of Pyrinomonadaceae bacterium. Taxonomy (GTDB): domain Bacteria; phylum Acidobacteriota; class Blastocatellia; order Pyrinomonadales; family Pyrinomonadaceae; genus PSRF01. The sequence goes on from DATEXA010000390.1 coordinate 2,013, forward strand.
ACGCGGCCGCAAAACTTGCGGACAAAACCGTCACTAAAATTCAAGCAGCAAATATTCTGACCAACAACGATGCAGCCAGTCTCGCGCAATCATTGCTAAGCGCTGGCCCAAGAGTAGCTCCCACCTCCGGAAGCACAACATCGACGGATGCGAAACCACAACCTCAACAAACTGGTGGTCCCGTACTGGCTTCTTCGGTTTACACAGACCTTCTCTCAACAGTTATTGATTCGGCAATGAAGGCAACCCCGCAACCGCAAAACAGTCAAGGCGTTAATCAGGGACGCGGCGGTCCAAGGGGACAAAACTTTCAACTGCAAAACAACCAACCGGCACAACCTACCGATGCACAGATCGAACAGAACAACGCGCGCCGATTGTTGAGCGGCTTGCAGTCAGTGTTGCCAACAATCGATCAGCTTCTACCGGGTCGTTCGTCAGCAGTTCGTCAGAAACTTACCGAGCTCGGACTCGGCGATAACTCCCGTTCGAATTTTGTGCAGGCGATGAACACACTTCAGCAAGGCAATCCAAATGCTGATGCGCTCGTTCAGGCGGCCGCTGCAGCGCCACCCCCCATGCAGTCACGTCTTTACCAGCAGGCCGCAGTCAAGGCCCTGGACGAAGGCAACACGGATCGTGCGCGACAGATTGCCACTGATTATCTGCAAGCGAGTGCTCGTGATTCCGTCATGCAGCGCATCGATTTTAAGGAGATGGCGAAGAAGGCCGACGGAGTCCGCCTCGACGAGATTCGACAAAACCTTGCACGTCTTAGTTCCGAAACAGACAAGGTTGGCGCGTTAGTGCAAATGGCCAACGACCTGCAAAAAGACAATCCAAAGGCTCAGCTTCAGTTGCTTGAAGAAGCACGACAGGTCGTAAGTCATCGCGCGGCCAGTTACGATCAGTTCGAAGATCAACTTCGCGTGTCCAGAGCTTTCGCTTCCGTCGATACTGGGAAAAGTTTCGAAATGCTTGAACCGGGCATCATGCAATTGAATGAATTGTTATCAGCTGCGGCGGTCTTGAGCGGATTCGAAGTAAATATATTTCGCGACGGTGAGATGAGCATGACGAATCAGGGCGGCAGTGGTTTGAACTCGACGATTAATCGTTATGGTCAGGAACTGGCTGGTTTAGCAAAGATCGATTTCGGACGTTCGGAAGCATTGGCTGGTAGATTTCAATTCACTGAACCTCGGATTATGGCTCGTTTGTCGATCATCCAGGGCGCATTGGGTGTGGCACCCTCTCAACCAAACATCAACACGTTCCGTAACTTCGGCTTCGTCGCTCGACCCAACTGATGTCCGATATGCTTTAGCTTGTCGG
>DATEXA010000391.1:0-8452 GCA_035257465.1 Pyrinomonadaceae bacterium
GAGGCGTGGCTCTGCCCCGCCGTAAGAGTCGGCTAACCTATCCACGGCGGCTACGCCGCGCGAAGGGAATTTATTAACAGTTGCCAACGGCGAGGCAAAGCCACGCCTCACATCAGGCGGCAGAGCCGACAGTCCCAGCACTATGCCTCACTGCCAATCGCAGCTTGCAAAACACTCTCTGGTGTCCACTGATCAATTGGCTTCGCTTCTGTTAAATGTCCTCTGCTCATCACTGCCAGTCGATCACACATGCCAAACAGTTCTGGCAGATAAGAACTAACCATCAATATTGCTTTGTTCTGCCGGGCGCACTCGGCAATCGTTTCGTAAACCTGCGCTTTGCTCCCAATATCAATTCCGCGCGTTGGCTCATCGAGAAGGAGTATGTCAGCGTCCTGATGAAGTAGACGCGCCACAATCACCTTTTGCTGATTTCCACCTGAGAGCGAACCTACAGGTTGTTTGACACTGCTTGTTTTGATCTTCAGTTCGGCAATGAGTTTCTCGGTCTGATTTCGCTGCCGGGAGAGATCAATCCAACCAAAACTCGAACACGATGAAAACTTGGTCAGGGTCGTGTTATCTGCGACCGAAAGATTCAAGGTTAGGCCATCGCCTTGACGATCCTCACTCAAATACCCAAACCCTTCTACCAAACGCATCGCGGTTGTGTTGCGACCGCTGATCAAGAGCTTTTTATTTATAGTCACTGTCCCATTGGTTGGACGATCAAGACCAAAGATAGCGCGGAGTAAAGGAGTCCTTCCAGATCCCATTAAGCCGGCAATGCCCAGGATCTCGCCGCGTCGCAATTCAAAACTTGCGTCCTTCAACAGAGGCGGCACCATGAGATTTCTGACTTCGAGGATTGGCCCAGAGTGGGCCGTTGGGTGTGAACGCTGTGGGAAAAGATTTTGCTGTGAACGTCCAACCATTTTGGCGATCAGCTCGTCATCGTTGGTAGCGGCGATGTCTCCGTTGGCCACACTTCGTCCATCACGAAGAACCGTAAAGCGATCGGATATCTGGCGAACCTCTTCGAGAAAGTGACTGATGTAGACGACAGAGATCCCATCCGCACTCAACTTCCGAATCAGAGTGAATAACTGAGCTACATCGTCACGCTGCAAACTGCTGGTCGGCTCATCCATCAGGATTATTCGAGCGCGTGCAGCGATTGCTCTCGAGATCTCCACAATCTGCCGGGCAGCCACTGATAGATCGCTGACACGTTTATCCGGTCGAATGTCTGCGTGATGGAATGTTTGCAGTACCTCGTTCGTTTGCAAGATCAGCTTGTCGCGATCAAGCCATCCCATGTTCGATGGCTCGATTCCCATTAAAATGTTTTCAGCAACTGTTAGATGAGGACAGAGCGAAAGCTCCTGATGAATCAACGCTATTCCATTGAGCCTGGCGTCGAGCGGACCAGTTGGCACATACGGCTTGCCATCAATCGACATTGTTCCTTCGTCGGGTCTAAGAGAGCCGGCAATGATGTTCATCAACGTACTCTTGCCGGCGCCGTTTTCACCAATGAGAGCGTGTACTTCGCCTTTTCGAAGATCGAGATTGACACCGTCGAGAGCGACAGTTGGACCGAAGCGTTTGGAGATGGATGAAAGGGTGAGCAAGGGTGGTCTTTGGTTTTGGGTCTCTGTGCTACCTCTGTGAACTCTGTGTCTCCGTGGTGAATGAACGAAACAAGATCACCACAGAGACACAGAGTTCACAGAGGTAGCACAGAGAAGAACTACCTTTCCAACGTATCGTACAACGGCTGAGCTGGCTTCACTTCATTCCGCTCATACGAAGCAGTGACGGCCAGTATGCGAATCTTGTCGTTAAATGGAAGCGTTAGCGCACGTGCATTCGCCGGCACGTCCAGCCGATAGCCAAACAGATATGAATAAGCGTAGGCCTCATTTGTTTCAGAGAGCTGATCTCTAGAGAAAGGCCCCAAATCTCTCGCTAGAATAAGTGAACTCCCACCGTTCGAAAGACTTTTTTAAAACGATTGAGGAGTCCATTATACTCATGCGCCAATCTGATTGAACCAAGCATAAAACACTGGTCCTCGAACAATATGAATGAGTGGCGCTTTTTTGACGACGGTAATCACAGTTGTTATTTTCTGACAGTTCCACGTTTAGAATACTTTTGCTGCGACCAAAGCGGCACCCTTTTCGGAAGGAGACAGTCATCGCGGTTTCTTCTCAGGTGTTCGAAGAGTCTGAGGGAGTTCAATCAGATCTCAAACCTCCTCTCAAATGGGCTGGTGGCAAACGCTGGCTTGCGTCGTACGTCTCTCATTTCTGGAAGCCGCATCACAATAGAAGATATGTTGAACCGTTTTGCGGCGGCCTCGCAGTTGCGCTTAGTCTTCAACCCAGGCTTGCAATACTCAACGACATTAACCCTCATCTCATAAATTTCTATCGTCAGGTTCAAAAAGGCCTCGAGTTGTACATTGAAATGAAAAACGATGAAGAAGTGTTCTACAAACAGCGTCAACGTTTTAATGAACTCGCAAGACAGAGTGAAGCTTCGTCGGAGGCGGCCCAACTTTTCTATTATCTTAATCGCACTTGCTTCAACGGTCTCTGCCGGTTCAATCAGAGCGGAGAATTCAATGTTCCATTTGGCGCTTACAAATCGATAACGTACGCGTCCGACTTCCTCGCCTACAGGCAACTGTTTCGCAATTGGACCTTTTCAAACTGCGACATTCAGTCGTTCGACTTTGCGGCCGGGGATTTCATCTATGCTGATCCTCCTTATGACGTGGAGTTTACAACTTACAGTGCCGGTGGCTTCTCATGGGACGATCAAGTGAGAACTGCTGAGTTGTTGTCGAACCATCGCGGTCCGGTTTTGATATCCAATCAAGCTACGAAACGTATAGTTGGGTTGTACAAACGTCTTAAGTTCAAACTCGAGTACCTGGACGCCCCGCGACGAATAAGCTGCACCGGGGATCGCTCAACTGCGAGAGAGGTCCTCGCAACAAAGAATTTGTAGAACGCTGCCGCGTGTCTAAACCATAAAGATGCACAGGCGATACCATTGACGAACCTAGAACAACAAGCCTGGCTGCCTGAGCTCATTTATATTGACGGCGAGTTTCGATCCGACGTCGCTCTACTCTGCGATGACGATGGCCGCATTGTGAGCGTGAGATCTGCTAGTGATGCGTTAAGAGCTGACCCACATCTGACAACAATCTCGTTGAAGAACAAAGCTATTCTTCCAGGTCTAGTCAACACACACTCGCATGCTTTCCAGCGCGTGATTCGCGGCCGCACCGAGTATCGATCTCAACACTCAAGTGACAGCTTTTGGACGTGGCGAGAGTTGATGTATCGCGCGGCTAATCTGCTTGACCCAGATGACGTTTACATAGCCTCAAAGATGGCGTTTCTGGAAATGGCGTTGTGCGGTGTTACTTCCGTCGGTGAGTTTCACTACCTTCATCGCGCTCCTGATGGTCAACCTTACGACGATCAAAATCTACTTGCGAAGGAAGTGATGCGTGCCGCCAATGACGTGGGCCTGCGCATCGCTTTGCTGCGCGTCGCCTACGAACGTGCCGGCTTCCAAACAGAACCAAATCCGCTTCAGGTGCGCTTCCTTGAACAGCCGGAAAACTATCTGAAAAATCTCGAACAACTCATGAGCTGTAAATCAGACATGGTTTGGGTTGGTGCGGCCCCTCATAGTGTTCGGGCTGTCTCGCTGGATTATCTGCAGGAGATCGATCGGTTCGTTAAGAACAGCAACATTCCGATTCATATGCACGTCGCTGAACAGCCGGCAGAGGTTTCGGCTTGTATCGAAGAGTATGGACGTTCCCCTGTTGCGCTTCTCGATACCGAGGGCTTACTTAGCAAGAACTTTACTGCCGTACACGCTATTCACGTCACACCCAAGGCAATTCAGGCAATCGCAAAAAAGAACGCGAGCGTGTGCGCTTGCCCGACAACTGAACGAAATCTCGGTGACGGTATCGTTCCTGTCGACGAATACTTTCGCGCTGGTGTTACGGTCTCCGTTGGTACGGACAGCCAAACCCAAATCGATCTTTTGGAGGACACTCGTGAGCTCGAGTACCACTTGAGACTGCAACGCAAGGAACGAAACGTTTTGGCTCCCGTGTACGACGATAGATCAGGCCTTGCCAAAACTTTGTTCGAATGCGCCACAGTGAATGGCGGAAAGAGTATCGGGTTTAATGGCGGACGAATTGAACCGGGATCGCCTGCGGACTTTTTTACCGTCGATCTCAACGACCCTGCGATTGTTGGAGCATCGGAAGACAACTTACTCGCACACGTCGTCTTCTCGCTGTCACGCACCGCTGTGAGAGATGTCGTGGTTCACGGAAAAAGGATCGTTGAGGACGGGATACACAAATCACAGGAAGAAATCGTTAGCGACTTTAAAGCCCTGCAACGTCGCTTGTGGAACTGAAAATGACAGCCAAGGAAACACTTGCTCAGCTTGTCGCGATTGACTCAGTCTCATCGCGTTCGAATGCGCCTATCGTTGAATACCTGCAACAGCGCTGCGAAGCTGCCGGCTTAATCACAAGGCTGTTTTCTTACACGGACGAGAGCGGTCTGGAAAAGATAAACCTGGCAGCTCTCTCAGAAGTCTCGGAGAGCCCTGAAATTGAACTGGCACTCGTCGGACACACCGACACTGTGCCTTACGATCCAAACTGGGAACAAGCCACCAGGCTAACCGAAGAAGAGGGGAAACTGTTCGGGCGTGGTTCGTGTGACACAAAAGGATTCATCGCCGCGACACTAACAGCGGTCGAAGGTGTCGACCTCAATCAGTTGCAGCGTCCGCTCGCATTAGTTTTCACTGCAGACGAAGAGATTGGACTGCGCGGCGCGAAACATCTCGCGCAAGTCAAACCATTTCAGATCAGATTCAGCATTGTTGGTGAACCAACTTCTTTGCAGCCAATTCGCGCGGGCAAAGGGTACTCTCTTGCAGACGTGATTGTACGAGGCCGCGAATCACATAGCGCATATCCAGCCCTTGGTGTCTCCGCGATTGTTCGTGCAGCACGTTTAATCTCACGACTTGAGATCATCGCCGATCAACTCAAAATGGATCGCCACGATGGTTTCGATCCACCGTTTACTACTCTTAACGTCGGCGTAATCAAGGGAGGCTCGGCGAAGAATGTTATTCCCGGTGAGTGTCGCTTCACGCTGGAATGGCGTCCTATCCCGACGCAGAAACCAACGCACGTTCTGGATCTTCTTCACGCCGCAATCGAAGATGAAATACGGCATGATCCCGATTTCCGTTGCGAGGTAGATTGCGACAGAAATGATTCAGGCTTTGAAACTGACACGCAATCGCCACTAGTCACATTCCTTGAAAGTGTGACTGGAAAGAAAGCAGGTAGCGTTGCGTTTGGAACCGAAGGCGCCCAAATGACAATCCTCGGAAGTGAAGCCGTAGTGCTTGGTCCGGGCGATATTCGTGAAGCACATCGAACGGGGGAGTTCGTTCCTGTTGAGGAACTAAACCGCTGTGTCGACATTCTTTCCCAGGCAATAAGACACTTCTGTTACTGAAGCTGATCCAGGGCTCGGCTTCGAGAATTGCAAAGGTTACGTTAAGCTAACCGCATAGAGGCAACCGCCGCAGCCCCAAATCCATCGGAAGGTTTGTATTCCGTTATCTTGTTTTTCGAAGGTTCTCCCAGAATGCGCATCTGCAAGTTCGTTTTTGTCGTCGTAGTATTGATTGTCTGCCAATCTTTCCGTCTCCAAGCGCAAACCACGCAGCCACTCTCAAGCAAAGAAATCGTGTCCTGGCTATATCAGCTACCTCGTGATCCCGAAAAGCGAGACGAACTTGTCGAGGAAATCCGAAAACGCGGAATTAATTTTCCTTTGACTGACGGAATGCGTTCACTCGTTGCTACGAAGAGCGGCAACGACTCTTTGCTTCGACGCACCCTGGAAGAAGCCGAGCGACGCCGTGTTAATCCAGTTGGGTCCACTCTTCCTTCTACCACTGAAGGAACTGAACTCCTTGAACGCACTCGCAACGTAACGCTCGCTGCCGCAGGTGCAATGCCCGACTTTATCGTCAAACAACTCATTCGACGCTCTGTCGCGTATGGCACAACTACTAATTGGATTCCGCAAGACACGTTGTCAATCGCAGTAGGTTATCGCGCTAACCAGGGCGAGCAGTACAAACTTTTGACTGTTAACGGAGTGCCAACGGGAGAAGACGTCCAGGAAAGTAAGGACTACAGCAAGTATGTGAAAGGCGCCACGTCGAGTGGCGTCGAATACATTTCAGCACTTGCTGATATTTTCAAACCTGAATCTCAAACCGAGTTCCGCATGGTCGATACCGATGTGATTCAGGGTCGACGTACAATTGTTTATGAATACTCGGTTCCGAAAGATCGTTCTCAGCTCACTCTTTCGGTTGGTGATACAGGAGCCAGTACTATAGCAGGTTCACAAGGACGGATGTGGATCGATCGGGAGTTGGATCGAGTTCTCAGGTTCGAACAGATTGCGACTGAGATTCCGGCCGGCTTCCCAATTTCAGCCGCGACCAGTTTGATCGATTACGATTGGGTCAGCATCAACGAACATAAGTATCTGTTGCCATCCCATTCTGAGATTCTCATGACGACTATTCAACCAAAGATGGTTTTGCAGAGTCGAAATGATGTGCGATTCAGGAGTTATCAGAAGTTTGGGGCAGAACTGAAGGTCGTCGATGAAGTTGGTGAAGATGACGAACCAACCCGCGACACGAAGCCACCCGCGAAACCAAGAATTGATAAGCCTGCCACAGCAAGCCAATCAACTGAAACGCCATCAACGGACAAACCCTCCGACGGTGCACCTCCTGTACCAACGCTCAAACCAAAAAAACCAACGCTCTAAGGCTGATTTCACCTCAAAAGTGTGTACCGTGCAGCACAGACTTTCGGCTCCCTAATGTGGAAAATCCGCATCCTTTGAAACCAAACAGAGGGCTACGTTTTCTCGTCTCCAAATGTAGACCCCTCAAAGATTGACTGTCCCCCCTAGTCGACACCCGAAATCTCATGCACAGCAAAATCATTCGCGTTTGTCCCCAATTCGGAATCGACGTCTGAGGTACAGGCTTTGCAACTTTTCTCCGCCAGCAGTTAGGAGATCCCACCATGAAGCCCAGAATCCTGGTCGTCGACGATGACGAAGCAATCACGCAGCAGCTCTATTGGACCCTGGCCGAAGAATACGACGTCATCACGGCCAATGATGTAAAAACAGCAATCCGTCGGGCGACGTTCTACAAACCTGATATTTCGATCCTTGATCTGCAAATGCCACCATCCGAAAACACACCTTTGATGGGCTTGCAATTACTGGAATTCATCAAGGGTCACCTCCCAAACTCACGGGTTTTGATCATGAGCTCAAACGACGAGTCAGAAGTTCAAAAGGCATGTTATGAGGCAGGCGCAGATGAGTTCTTCGACAAGCCTTTTGAAGTTGAGGAGATGTTGGCATCTATTTGTCGTTTGTCTCCTGTTCACAAATTGGAGCTAATTGCTCAAATTCTTTGAAGTATTCGATCGCTACCCACAGTGCGATCGTTTCCACGCACCAGAGATGACTCCCACTTCATCGGAAGGTGCATTTCAGGCCTCAACACCGAGTTCCCTCCCCGGAGTTGAGGCTTATTTTTATTAGCGACCAGCGTCCACAGCCCGACTCCAGGGCAACGACAGAGACGAGGACGCCCTGCTTTCCCAGCCCTCAGTGGGCTTCCAACGTCCACACTGACACTCAGCTTTCCTTTCTGACATAATGGCTCGTCTTAAAAACGCCATTGTCCCGTCTGTTTCCATTTGCCCAATGACCGAAGGAATCGAAAAAGTCCGCGGAGTGACTGAACTCCCATTGTTTCCCCTTCCAGTCGTTCTTTTCCCGGGAGTACCGCTGCCGCTTCATATCTTTGAACCGCGGTATCGACAGATGCTGGAGGACATTCAAGTAACCAACAATCTTTTTGGTCTCGCATACTTCGATTCAACAACATCCGAACTGGATTTGCCTGCAGTGGGTCAGGTCGGCTGTGTTGCTGAAGTGACTGAAACGCAAACATTCCCCGACGGTCGTTCGAATATTCTGACGATTGGGGTCGTAAGGTATCGGATCGATTCGTATGTAGAGCGTGGCGATCCGTACTTTGTAGCGCGCGTTAGTTATTTTGAAGACGACGATGATGATGAAGGTAATCTAACAAACGCGGCCGGCGATGTGGCGGAAACATTCACAAGGATCGCGCGTGCAGTTCGAACCATAAACGACGAGCGCATCAATCTTCCAGACATTTCTGATACTGAACCTCAGCGGTTGTCGTTTCTGGTTGCGGCGGCGATAGAAGTCGAGGTTGAGGTCAAACAGCA
>DATEXA010000392.1:0-12447 GCA_035257465.1 Pyrinomonadaceae bacterium
AGTTTGTGATTTCGGTTGATGCGCACTCGGTTGGTGCACTGAACAATGTGCAGTATGGCGTGGCGATGGCGCGCAGAGGTTGGGTTAGAAAAAGTGAAGTATTGAATGCGCTGCCGATTGCCGGCTTCACAAAGGCAGTGAGGCCGACCTGATGATCGTTTAGTACTTATTCGTGGATGTCGCTGAACACGAGTACATAACCATTGGGATCCTTTACCTCGAATTCCCACGCTCCGTACGGCTGGCGACGTAGCGGTTTGACAATCGTCACGTCGTCCTTGATGCCGTCGTAGAGTTCCTTCACATGAGGTGATCGAATGTAGGCATCCCAAACGCCTCCGGCTCGACGGTCGTAGTCATCTGGCCTCTGATACTTCTCCACTCGCTGCAGCATGATCTCAACGTTATCGCGAAACAAAATCGCAAACACGTAGGGTTCGTTTGCGGGAAACGGATCACTAAAGAAGCCAAGTTTTGTTTGATACCAGTTCATTGTCGCTCCTACATCGGCAACTGAAAACACGGGCACAATTGAGCGGTACTCCGGCGTGTTATCCATTATCTTCACCACCTTCGGGACCGTAGAACAAAACCCAAACAGTTAGATCGCCAGTAAAGTTTTCGAATCGGTGTTTGACTCCTGCCGCGGCGAATAGAAGATCGGTTGGACCGAATGATTGTCGGGTGTCGCCACAAACATAGTCGCCAGTGCCAGCTACTACGAAATAGACTTCATCACGCGTGTGTGGCTTTTGTGGATCCGTTCCGCGTGGTGCGTAGATCTCAACTGAAAGGCTGCCATGTTGAAAAACGGTGGCAAAGCGTTCGCCGTTTGGTCCCGGCAGCAGTCGAACGGCATCCGAAAGAGTCGAACGCAGGCAAGGCGTTTTGGATTTCATAGTTAGTTAGTTGCCGTACAAGGCGGCGGAAGATCAGGATGTTTTGACTCGTAGTCACTCACTTCCTTTGCGAACACGGCCTGACCTTTTTGTCGATCCGAGTCGTCACCAATAAAACTGGCTGTACCAGGTTGAGAAGTCAGTCGACCTCGTAGTCGCTTTGCTGCGGTCATAACTTTAGCCGCGAGGTTGTTTTCAGTGTCTACAATATAGACGATGGTTTCTCGTTTGCCGGGAACCATGGTCCGGAAACTAATCCCGATCCTATCCAGTGTTCGAGCAATGCTAAAAGAATTGTGGGAGCGTTGTCGCAAACGGATGAGATAAATCCTGGCTGAACCAAAGGCTTCCGGATGAAAGTAGATAACTGCTTTTTGATTCGCTTCCCGACCGAGACGCGACATAAGGTAACGAATCGTGGATTCATCGCTATTAGCGCGAAGAAGTATTGAGTGCTCTGCGCCGTCGCTCCACGAACCCAGCGCTCGCATCGTGGCGATTTTTAGTCTAACGACACAACCCAGATTCATGGCACGCCTCAGCAGTTTTGTTTCTTCAGCCGAATTCATACCTCGAATTGCATCTTTAAGTTTCAAATCGTCGCGTGTGTTTGGACTCACGAAGCCATAGTTGAAAGAGACGACGTCCTTGTTCTGCGCTTGCTGGGCAGGAGCTGCTGCTCCAGTAGCAATCGACAGTACGAATGCGAATAAGAAAAACCTCGAGCAGAGCTTCATTATCATTTCTTATTTGGTTGCCAGGGCAGGCGACCGCATCCAGAATATTTCTTGTTTATCTCCTCGAGCCGTTTCTCAAAAAAGTTTTGAGCTCTCCATGACTCTATCGATTTGTTTCTCAGACCCGTTCGCTTTCGCCAATGTCCCCATGTTTCCAGAAGCTTCGTATGAAATCCTGACTCAGTATGAAATTGATCCGAGTGAATCAGCAGTTTGAGTTCGAGTTCGCGGGCGACGTCGCCAGGTTTTTTTCCAAACGCTGGCCCAAGTTTGTCTGTGCGTACGCATCCGTCTTTATCGAGTTGACGAAGCAGGAGCTTACCTTGCGCAGTTAATCTTTTCATTTGCCAGTCGTCCCGGGCGCTGCCGACCGCAATCAGTTTTTGCCAGAGGTGTCGATGAACGAAGGTAACCTTGCCTGAAATCAGCTTTGTAACAGTGACTTCGGAATGATCGGACAGCATTTCGCTGAGCGCGAAGATCTTAGGGCCCAGCGGATCGCCCCACCATGATCCTTTTATACGTTTAGAAGCAATCAAACGGCAGACATCAGGGATCTCCAAGCCTTGTAGTAGAAGCAGGCCCGTGTCCTCCAAAATATTCATCGCGTCGGCAAAGTTTTTACCCGCGTTAACTGTCATTTATTTAATCGGTATCTTACAATGGGCCACCTCAAAACCTCATACTCAAAGGAGAACCTCATGCGAAGACAAACTCTCACAGAGTTATCTCGAAACCCCAATCTAATCTCTGGAATCTACAACTACTGTGACCGCTGGTGTGAACGCTGTCCTCTATCGGCTCGCTGTCTGCTATACGCGACGGAGCAGGAAGACGACGACAACACGCCGGAGAGTCGCGACATCCAGAATGAGGCCTTTTGGCGCAAGCTCAGTTCAATTTTTCAGGAAACACGCGAAATGGTCATGGAATGGGCGCAGGAAGCAGGTGTTGATCTAAGTGACATCAACGACGGAGACGAGCGACAGCTGCGAAAGAAACGTCGAAAGGCTGATAATCATCCGCTCACAAAAGCCGGGAAAAAGTACGCCAATGCCGCGAGTGATTGGTTTCGCGAGTTCGACCAACTGGTAGAAGTTAGCGATCTTGCCGCGACGGACACCGACATAGAGGAAGCAGATCGTTTGGTCGATGCCCGTGAAATAATTCATTGGTATCAATACCAGATCGCGGTAAAGACCATTCGGGCACTGTCCAGCAGAATCGAAGAGGACGAGTTCGAGGAAGATGAAGTAGACGAATTCCCGAAGGATTCGGACGGTTCAGCGAAGGTTGCATTGCTCGGAATCGATCGATCAATAGCTGCCTGGAGATTGATGCAGCTGTCTGTGGCCGAACGCGCGGATTCAATCGTTCCGCTAATATTACTCCTGGAGAATTTGCGGCAGAGAACGGAACGAGAATTTCCACATGCGAGGGATTTCGTTCGGCCCGGCTTTGATGAGATTCTTGGTGCAGCCAACTAAGAAACGTTGAAGTTGAGACGAAAGGAAATCGATTTTAATGAAGGTGGACACCTGTCTGTTTTGTGGATTTGTGTCTGGTAGCTCAGACACCGTGGCAGTGTTCGAGGACGATGCTTGCTATGTCTTTTTAGATCATAGGCCATTGTTTCCCGGGCACTGCCTGGTAGTCCCGCGTGAACACTATGAGACGTTGGCCGACCTTCCCACGATTGCCGTCGGACCGTTTTTCCAAAGAGTGCAACTCATCGCCCGTGCAGTTCAGTCTGCGATCAACGCCGAAGGAACGTTCGTGGCAATGAATAATCGTGTAAGCCAGAGTGTGCCGCATCTTCACGTTCACGTTGTTCCGAGAAAGAAAGGCGATGGGCTAAAAGGTTTTTTCTGGCCACGGACGAAATACAAAAGCCCGGAAGAGATGGTTGAAGTTGGAAAACTCATCGCTGATCAGATCAAAGGTCTTGAGGAGATGTCTAAGGTAAATTAATCTGGAAACGGATTCGTTCAAATTCGAGCGACAAACCTTTACGAGTTTCTAAGAGCATTTATCCGTGCAAAGATTTTCTGTTTGATCTTGAAAAATAAAACACGCAAAAATTTGATCCAAAGTAGATAGAAGCGTATAAGCATCCTGTCACGAACGTTACGGCGTTTGAGACCGACGGAGGGATCGGCAATCGGTGCGGTGACGCCCGAGCGAGGGGAAAGACAGGCGGCTGTTGATTCCATTGACGCCCTAAGTTGGAGCCGAAAGGCTCAGCTAGAGAAGGTTGCGAGACTTTCTCGAGCCACTCGGATAAAAACGAGTGGAACCCCAGAGCAAGGACCCGCTACGGGGCGCGACGCAGCTCAACGCAAGTTGAGCCTCGTTGCCGGAACGTAACCGGCGGTGGAGGAAAAGCCACCAAAACAAAAACCTAACGGCACCGTGTTCGCAAGAACGCGAGGATTGTGAAAATAATTCGAGTGCTGACCGGAGATTCAAACTGACCGCCAGTTAATCATCGGGATATAAATTAGGTGACTTGAACGTGTACATGTTCTTGTTACCGTCCTATAGAGAGCTTCGGCAATTTATAGGAAAACGGATTGCGCTACTGTCAGCTTGCTGGTGGTAGCGCATTTCGTTTTTACCCGCTACTAATCTCCGCAGAAACCTTCCGCCTGTCACATCTCTGAAACCTGTCACCTGTAAAAGATCGTAATTGGTTTATCCAGCAAATATTCGGGTGCTCCGAGGTTATGAAGATGGAGCGAAATGGTAGATTTACCGTCCCCTTCCGATGAAAAACCCGTTCGCTGGTCCTGGCCAGACTAAATGTTAGTGGAAATGTTTTGTAATACGGGCTCCCCACCTGACGACGTCGTCAGGATCAAATTTGCAGTGACTGCAAAAAGATCAGTTATGAAGGAGATTTGACTCTATGAGTGAAGCAAGAATGCAGGAAACACCGGAGTATAAGCCTGGTACTTTTTGTTGGGTGGAACTAGCAACATCAGACAACGAGGCTGCGAAAACCTTCTATACAAAATTGTTCGGATGGACTTTTGTCGATCATCCGATGGGACCTGACATGGTTTACACGATGCTCCAACTAAACGGCAAAGATGTCGGTGCACTGTACAAACTGATGCCGGACCAGGTGTCGCTGGGCGTTCCACCAAACTGGCTCAGCTACATCTCCGTAACCAGCGCGGATGAATCGACAGAAAAGGCCAAAGCAGCTGGAGCAACAGTTCTCAAAGAACCTTTTGATGTTATGACGGTTGGCAGAATGTCAATTATCCAGGATCCAACAGGTGCGGTATTCGCGCTGTGGCAAGCAGGTGAACATGGCGGCGCTGGAATCTACAATGTACCTGGTTCCTTCTGTTGGAATGAACTGATGACAACCGACACCACGAAAGATCGAGCGTTCTATACAACAGTTTTTGGTTGGGACGCTGACACGCAAAACTTTGGGCCAGTGGAGTACACAATGTTCAGCAATGGTGGTCGGCCAGCTGGTGGGATGTTGCAACTCACCCCTGACATGGGACCGATTCCATCGAACTGGCTTGTGTATTTTGCAGTGGATGACTGCGACGCGAATGTTCAGAAGGCTACCGAGCTAGGCGCCAAGGTATGTAAGCCAGCTGATGATATTCCGGGAGTCGGACGTTTCGCGATTCTCACGGATCCTCAAGGCGCTGGATTCGCGATCATCAAACTCGAAAACCCACAGGTCTAGGTTGTCTGGTGGTTCACATAAAAACTGCGGCAAGTTGAGATGTTTCAGTTCTCTACTTGCCGCTTTCGCTATTGCGATGTTTTGATTCTTCATTAATTGCTCATTACTTTGATAGGACTAAATGAAGGTACGTCTCGTTTGGCTCATACTCTGTGGAATTTGGGGATCGACCTGGCTTTTCATCAAGCTCGGATTAGAGGACCTTCCTCCGTTAACCTTCGCCGGCATCAGGTTCGTCATTGCCTGTTTGCTCCTGTTTGCTTTCATTCGATTTCGCGGTGTCAAACTCCCCACTTCAAAAGATGATTGGCTTCTTCTTGCTGTAACAGGCGTTCTTTCATTTACGCTGAATTATGGATTGTTATTCTGGGGAGAACAATTCATCTCCTCAGGGCTTGCAGCTGTTTTGCAGGCGACGATTCCGGCGTTCGGATTGGTGATTGCGCATTTTTACCTGCCCGGAGAAAGAATGACGTGGGCAAGAATTTTCGGGGTCGCACTTGGGGTCTGTGGGGTCGGAATTGTTTTTTCAAACCAGTTGGCTCTATCAGGTGGAAGAGCACTAGCCGGTTGTGTTGCATTGGTGTTTAGTTCATTTTTTGTGGCCTATTCAAATGTGCTCGTTAAGGCACGTGGGAAAAACCTCGAGCCGTCAGTCATCGCAGCGGGACAAATGTTTTTCGGCATGATTCCTTTGCTTCTTGTTGGGATACCTCTCGAGGGCAATCCTCTGAAGTTTCATTGGACACTGATGTCAGTCGTGGCGATGTTTTATCTGGCGATCGTCGGCTCGGTTCTCGCCTTTCTTCTTTACTACTGGTTGGTTCACAACATGGACGTCACCAAGTCAATGTTGATTGCATTAGTGACTCCGGTCGTCGCTGTTGTCCTAGGGATGATTGTTCTACATGAGGAACTGAACTGGAGAACTTTTGCCGGTGGCGCAATGATCATTTTAGGAATTGGATTTATCGTGACGCAGCGAAGAAGAAAAGAACTGTCAGAGTTGGTGACGACCGCTTAGCTTCACGAAGGTCGACGTTCAACGTTGCGGGTTGACTACCAACACGCTGTCATACTTGAAATGAGAAACCTTCTTGTTTGCCTGCGGAACCAATCTGATGCCAGGTTCTAGAGTTTCTAACCAACTCACGAGATCCCGAGGTGTGAATAATGGATACGCCATTGCTTCGCAGAATACATCCGCATAAGGGATGTGAGCACCAGCCCGACTCTCTCGAAAGAGCTCGCCAATTTTCTCTTTAGCCATCTCTGAGTAAAAGGTTCGTAGCGTGCTCGAAAGTCGAGAACTTGGTGGCGCATTATCGAAGACTAGCGCCGGTTGTTTAGTTTTTCGTACTTGTGTTTCATAACGCACAGTCTCTTGTAGGGTTGCCGCTTTAATTTCCGCAGCTTTGAAAACCTCAATACCCATCGGATGATTACTCGCGTATACCAAGAAATAGCGAATGGAAAATTCGTCGGGTTCAAGGATTACTGCTGAAGACACGTACTTAAAACCGCAGAGATCTCTGAGGCTTTTCCCGTATTCTCGCACCGCTTCAGCCGCGCGCTCGTACGCAGGAGCTCTTTTCAATGACTCGCGGCATAAGGTATCCAATACACCTTCCCTTCCAAATAGGTTGTTATAGCTAGCAGCTCGATCAGGTTCATCCAAAAACCTAATAATATGACGAGTCATAAGGTTGATGAGAACTTCGTGACTACGGCCTTTGAGAAACGGTTTCATCTCGAGCATGGGAATGTCTGCCCATCCTTTCGGATCGAGGAAAATGAAGCGAAAGGGATTTTGAATTCTTTCTCTGAGGATTTGGTTGATTACTGGAATGTTTTCTACAAAATCTCCGTTTAGAGCATGAACTCCGAAACCGTGCTGAGTATTTTCGGCTGCGAACTTTTGGAGGCGAGAAAAGGCGATGCGGTCTTGATCCACAAGAATACACTCGATTGGAAGCTCTCGCTTCCGCGTTGCGCGCAAACCGATTTGACATTGACGAAGCGCTTCCACTGCTATGCCAAACGATGAATCGGCATAATCTGCGGCGTTGGATTGCCACGGGCCAGCGAAGCCATCTATGTAAGCTAGTGAATCCCATTTCGAGCCAACCTTATATGCCAAGTCAGGTAGGTACTCTTCTAGCAAGCAATGCTTGATGTAAGCTGGTTCTCGACCTTTGTAGTGTGACAGATCAACCTTAGGCATTCTTGGAGGTGTGAGGGATGCCATCCCACGTTCTTCCCATGAGAGTGCGTCCATTGAGTTTTTTGTTCAGTCGTACCATCTCAATCGGTCGTTCATTTTCCAACTGCCAGATACGAGGTTGTTTTGTTCCATGAAATAGTTGTAAAGGAGCCCATTGGCCCCACTGCTTAAAATGGAATGGAACATTAAAGGTTCGACATTGGTTCAGGAGGCCTAATGCCCAATCAGGATGCATTGGTCTTGAACTGCCGCCGCTTTCACCACCTGCAATAATCCAGTCGATAGTGTGAAACCCTTTTCTTTTGAACCAGGTTCGCAAATCCAGTTTTCCTAGCAAGGGTTCGCATGAGAGGAAGCGAACTGCCGCAGGGTTCTTGAGAAGAAAGGGTAAACGTTTCTCAGCTAAAGTTTGGTTTTCAACACTTGTCCCGAGCCACACATTATCAGGCCAATGCGATCCCCACGGTGCGATGCGTGCAACATTCTGAGGTCGCTTGGTGAGGAGAAGCCAATCAAGGTTTGGAGTATTGTCTATTAGCTCCCACAGTCGAATGCGTTCGTTATTTAGATCCCTTCGGCGTTCAAATACGTCAGCCATGCTTGCGCAGAAAACTCTCTCTCGCCGACGATTTATTTGAGCGTCTTTATTCCAGATTAGTGGTTCTCGCCAATGAGCATCGCTGAAGAATCGTCGTGGTGCATCCAACCCCCACAGCTGATGCCCCATCCGTTTGGCCCACAGCTCTGCATAGCAGTTATCACAAGCTGGAGATACTTTCTTACAACCCCACCATGGATTAAAGGTGTGATGCGTCCATTCAATGTGTGAGTTCTTGGCCATAGGTTTTGTACCAATAAGTTGGTAAGACGCAGTCTGGCAGAGGGCCTCATATTAGATCAAGGTCCAGTTCCCTTGTTGTGCCGCCAAATAAGCGTTGATAGCTATTCGAACAAGTTTTGCTTCATCACTTGCGTAATACGACGGAAGTTTTCGGAGTTGCTCGATTTGATCTGCAAGCAACCAGAACCCTCCGACTTCAGTGCCAAATTGATTTTGGACGGCGAGTTCTAACGCAGTGCGATGTACGACTCGTAGATATTTGGCAGCTGCATTGTTGAGAGTGACTGTGCAATCGCTCAGCGCAAAGCCAAGAAATTCCACGTCGCTTTGTTCGTGCGGAGTCATGGAATTTTATGCCGTTACCGTTTGATTGTATTTGCGGATTAACCCTCGAACGACACCTTGGATCTGAATTCGCTCCGGAGTTTTGACAAAGATCGGCTTGAACTGGGGATTGGCTGGTTCGAGACGAATGAAATCCGGTTCGCGATAAAACTTCTTCACTGTAGCGTAGTTTCCATCGATTAGTGCAACTACAACCTGTCCGTTGTCAGCGGTCTTTTGTGAAGCGACGATTATGATATCGCCATCCTGAATATTCTCTTCAATCATTGAATCGCCGCGCACCCGCAAGGCAAACGTGCGCCCACGCCCCTGCATGTCTTTAGGTACAGTTACTGTGTCGTGGCTGAGAATTGCTTCGATAGGTTGACCTGCTGCGACAATTCCCAGCAACGGAATTTCGTTCTCGTCATTATTAGTGGATTGCTCAATCAGTTCGATTCCTCGACTTACGTTAGGAATGCGCTTGATCAACCCCTCTTTTTCCAGGGCTAAAAGAATTCCATGCACACTGGCTGATGAACTCATCTGAAATTGCCGGCCAATTTCTGCCATCGTAGGCGGTTCCTGATTGGACTCCATGTAACGCCGAATGAAGTCGTAGATGCGTCGTTGTTTCGCGGTAACAGGCATATACCCCTCCTAAAAAGGCCCTTCAATAATTTTCGTTGACAACCGAAAATTCAACGAACATTCTCGAACAAATTGGAGAAGACGTCAAGAGGAAATTTTGATTTGCGGATTGCGGATTGCGGATTTCTCAACTGGAGAACAGGCGCATGAATTTCAAAACGTTAAGACGAAAATCCGCAATCCCACTCCGAAATTCGTTAGGTATTTGAGAGGAAGGGCGATTAACTGAGGCAACCGTGACTTTAGCCCGGTGATCATTTACTCAACTCACAACCTCCGACCCATTTGACCATTTTCGGAGGCGAGTAAACTTGAAACCACCCCACCGGGTTAAAGCGACGGTATGAAATGTCCGATATGCTTCAGCTTGTCGGTGTTTAAGTCAGCGGTGGAGAGAACTCTTTTGGTTCGACGCTGACAAACTAGATTTTATCTGACAACACGTGCCAGTTTCTTGAGGTCATCCACGAACCGTCGATACTCAAGACGACGTGTTTCAGCATCAGGAGCTCGAAGAATTGAGGAGGGATGTACAGTCGCCATTATGTAGGGAGCTAAAGTTGATTCTAAGAATTCGCCACGTTGTTTTGTGACCCGAAACTTTGGATCTAAGAGGGCCTGTGCTGCTGTGGCTCCCAGGGCTACGATTACTTTTGGTTTGACCTGGGCAATCTCAGCTTCGAGCCACGGACGACATGCCTTGATTTCTATGGCGTTTGGTTTTTTGTGAATCCGCCGTTTACCTCGTGGCTCCCACTTGAAATGTTTGACAACATTCGTGACGTAGGTTTGTTTGCGATCGATGCCGGCTTCTCCCAGGGCGTCGTCAAATAATCTGCCCGCTGGACCAACGAACGGTTTGCCTGTCAGATCTTCTTCGTTTCCGGGTTGTTCTCCTACGAAGAGAAAAGTGGCTCGACTCCGGCCCTCTCCAAAAACAGTTTGTGTTCCCTTTTTCCAAAGATCGCAGGCTTTGCAATTGGCCGCAGCCACTTTGAGAGATGGCAATGATAGTTGTTCAGGAAAAAATTCCTCCGCTGAAGTTGCTGACAAAGCTGAAGGTTTATTGCGACTAGCCATGTCTCCCCCCTGGTTGTTTGTGACCTTACCAACTAGTGGTTTAGGAAATGTGTCGATGAGATGTTTCGTTTCAAAGGAAGTTTTTCGGTAGTAACACCTAATTTATTAGTCGCAATTTAATTTGATCGATTAGAAACAAACTATGCGAGCGCTTCTTTCAAAAGCTGAAATTGAGTCTGACATAGCTGGTCGTTTTGAAAATGCTTTTAGGCTTCAGGAAAAGAAGGTTGCTCTAACACTCGCAACAGGAATTACCGAAGTTGATAGTTTAACGGGTGGTATACCTCGAGGGGCGGTTAGCGAAATCTTTGGCCCAATGTCGTCAGGACGTACCAGTCTTCTTCTATCAATGCTTTCCTACGCAACTACTCATGATGAAATCTGTGCATTGATAGATATTAATGACGTATTTGCACCTACGGAGGCTGCTTCTGCAGGAATAGATTTCGAACGATTACTTTGGGTGCGGTGTGGAGGCAATATGGAGCATGGTTTCAAGGCCACTGATCTTTTGTTACATGCTGGTGGGTTTGGTCTGGTGATACTGGATATGGGCGACGTACCCGGAAAGGATGCGCGCCGAATTATCTCATCATGGTGGTACCGCTTTCGTCGGACGGTGGAGAATAAACCAACGGCGGTTGTGGTGATATCTGCCGAAAGCTGCACTCGATCTTGCGCGTCATTGACTCTGGAATTGAATGGAATTGCGGAGTGGGTAAGAACTAATGATTTGCAGACTACCCCGGGGCGTAAAAATAATGTGTTGCCAATTCGCACTGGTTTCCAATCTGAGTTAGTTGCGCACGCCAATCTTTTACGGGTTAATTCGATAAAGGTTAATCGGCGACGACCAATTAGCGCAGGAATTAACGAAAGTCAGTTCATCGCGGGGTCGGCACAAAGGTAAGACATGTTTGCCTGTATTTTTGCGCCAGACCTGAATGCGGAAATGTCTTTGGCAGATTTTGCCTACCGTTTTTCACCGCTGGTGGAGGAAACGCAACCCAATATAGTTGTTATCGATGTTGACGGTTGTGAAGTGTTATTTGGTTCTGCCTATCAACTCGCCACGGAAATAGTCCAACAATCTAAACAATCAAAACGAGACGGTGGCCTGGACGCGAAAGTTAATGTCGCTTTGGCTGCAAATCCAGACGCTGCACTTCACGCCGCCGTTTGTTTGCAGGGCATTACGTTTGTTGCCCCCAATGAAGAGTTGACGTGTCTTGGTGAGTTTCCTTTAGAGGTCTTGCATTACGGGCTGGTTGATGTTGACCAAAAAAGAAGTGAAGAGATCCTCGAGACTCTGAAACTCTGGGGCGTTCGGACTTTTCATGATTTTGCAGCACTCCCAATAACAGGAGTTTCTGAACGTTTGGGTCCTGAAGGCATTCGCCTTCAACAACTCGCGAGTGGAAAAACGGAACGACATCTCAAGCTGAAACAATCTCCTCCAGTCTTCGCGAGTTCTATTGAGCTCGAACATGCCATCACAGAGCTCGAGCCACTCTCATTCATTTTCGCGCGTCTGCTGAATCAAATCTGCGCGAGTCTTAATGCTTACGCATTGGCAACAAATGAACTACTTGTGCGAATGCAGTTGGACAATCAGTCCACACACGAACGAAATTTGACGCTGCCTTATCCAATGCGCGATCACAAAGTGTTCCTCAAGCTCCTGTTGCTGGACACTGAAATGCATCCGCCACAATCGGCAGTTCTAGCTATTGCGATCAACTGTGAACCAGTTAAACCTCGTGTGCTTCAGAACGGCTTGTTTATTCCTCTTGCGCCCGCGCCTGACAAACTTGAACTCACACTCGCCAGGCTCGCGAAACTGGTAGGGGAGAACAACATTGGCTCTCCCGTGTTGCTCGATACTCATCGACCAGATGCGTTTTCAATAAAGCGATTCGTTTTGAAGTCCAAAGAAATTGTTAAGCGCGGAAAGAGATCTAACAATCCGCAATCCG
>DATEXA010000393.1:0-5978 GCA_035257465.1 Pyrinomonadaceae bacterium
AAATTGAATAGCCGTGGGCGAGCAGCTTTTGCGCGACGCCCACGGATAACATGGCCAACAACAACCCGACCCTGAAAGGGTCGAACATGGTCGCATTTGTTTGACCCTTTCAGGTCCGTTCAAATTCGGTCACTCTTACGGGGGGCGTCGCGCAAAGCCGCTCGCCCCCGGCTATTTACTCTCATCCTTTCAGGATGAGGACTAGTCAGATCGTCTTTACGTGGACACGCCTAAATCCGTTAGTCGAGATTTTCCAGGTCAACCCAACCAGGACTGTGCGACGGCACTGATCTCATTTGACTCATCGTCCTTTTTGTCGTGTCTATTACAGGACAATCAATCCGGGCAGTCTCGATGAAGTTGTTGAGATTAGCATCCGCTTCGGCTCGAAATAGATCTGCCCAAGCCTCTAACTCAACTTTCCGTTCACCTGATAACACTTCGCGAATAAGCCTGCTCAGCATTTCGACGTCGCCAAAGCTGTACGTAAGCATTCCTCGCGTCTCACCCACGTTCACGGCAATCACCGGGACACCACACCAGATAGCTTCAACGCGCGAGATGCCGTAACTCTCCTGACCAACAGCACGAACAAATAGATTACAGCGAGGAAAGACCTGATAGATCTCCGGATTAGGAACGTTTGTCAGCACAGTAATCCAATCTCTTCCAGTCAAGACGCGAGCGCGATATTCGGAGTCATTCGCGAAAGAGCCATCGAGCAATAACAAGCCAATGTCCTGTTGCGTGTCGGCGCGCACCATTTCAATAGCTTTTGCTACGTGGTCAAAACCATAGGCTTCGATAAAAGTTCCGATTGAGCAAACGCGTTTCTCGTGCTTTCCAAACTGATCGAGCACAGTTCCAGTCATCGCAGACAATTCAGTCTCTTTTGCCTGGCTGGGAATGTTAACCAGACACGGAATCACAGTTACGTTCTGAGTAACCTTAACATCGTTGATGAGCCAGGCGCGTAAGTCGTCGCTCGCGACAATAAATTCATCAATTGAGGAGATCGCTCTTTTGAAGAGTATATTCTGCGCCGGCGAGAAGTTGGCTTGGCGCTGCGGAAGTGAGCCATCGAGGATGTACTTGATCCACTCGAATCCCAACAGTGATTTAGCAAATAGCCAGATGGGAAGTAGTATTGCGTTTGGATATTCGAGATGAAAATGCGTGAAGTCTACTATTCGAGCGTTGTGTCCCTGTTTGATAAGTGCTTTGATCACACCCAGACGACGATGATTGAAACGGGTGATTCGTTTATCAGTAGAATGCTTCCCAAAGAATGTCCAAACAAAAACGGGAGCATCTCTTAAATGGCCCCACAAACTGCTTAGCATTACCGATACGCCACCGTATGGCGGAGGAAGCGGACCAAATAAGACAACATGCTTACTCATATACAAGCTGAAGTACAGACCTTAAACTTTCGGAAAAGAGTAAAGCAACTGAGCGTACAGAGATCCTAGGTTTTTAAGACGAAGTATTTTTTTTGCATGGAAGACCAGCTGTCTTTGAATGAGCCTTCTGTTTCCGTAGTAGTGCCGTCTTACAACCACACCCAATTTGTCGCTTCCTGTCTTCGTTCAATCATCAGGCAGGCTCACCCACCCAAGAAACTTTTGGTTATCGACGATGGATCGAAAGACGGTTCGACACAAGTCATTGAGTCGGTGTTGAAGGAATGCTCGTTTCCTTCTGAGTTAATTGCGCGGAAAAATCGTGGCTTATCAGCAACACTGAATCAGGGTCTGGAGTTAACCGAGGGAGACTACTTTGCATATCTGAGCTCGGACGATGTTTGGCTGGATAACTTTCTTGCCGCAAGAATAAAGCTGCTGCGCAATCGTCCGACCGCGGTCCTCGCCTACGGCAACTCCTATCTTATCGACGAGCAAAATAAGGTAGTTGATTGTACGGCAGACTGGGCACACTACAAAGACGGCGATGTCCGGGAGATGTTGTTGCAAACCACTGCGCCGATGAGTCCGACGGTTCTATACAAACGCAAATCACTGGAGCGTCACGGATGGAATGAAGGCGACCGACTCGAGGACTACGAACTCTACTTGAAGTTGAGTCTTGACGGTGAGTTTGCTTTTGATCCGCAAGTGTTGTCAGCGTGGCGAGTTCACGAGACGAATACAAGCTGGGACCAGGAGATGATGCTCAATGAGCATCTCAATGCGTTAAGACGGGTTGCTCCAAAATTAGGAATTGGGGATCGTCAACTCGAAACTCTAACAAAAGAAATCAACTTCAACCGTGTTGAGGATTTTCTGCGACTTGGGAACAAGAAGAAGGCGACTCAACTGGCACTCAAAAACCTGCAGGGCGTTTCACTTGCGCGACTGATCCGAGTTCTGGGGCGACTGGCACTTCCCTACTCTGCAGTTTCATGGTGGCAACAGCGGAGACATCATGCGGCGACCCAACAGTATGGAAGGCTGGATGTCTGAAGAATGCTTAAGTCCGGCGTTCGAACGATAAATAACTTCATTTCAAATTCTCGAATCGCTGCGCGCTTGTATCTCGAAATCCAGTGTTCGCTTTAGCAGCTAAGGACCTCGGTTCATTGCTGGAGGACGTTTCGCGCGTTCTGATTAAAATTGATGCGGAAGGCGCTGAGGCAATGATTCTTAAGGGATTGTCTGAGGTTATCAAAAGATTTCGTCCGACGCTGATCATCGAAGTTGTCGGAACATTTGACGCTGAGATTCGCCGTGTTATTCCAAGCGGTTATCAACTTCACAACATCACTGATGATGGACTCAAATCTGTTCAGACTCTTACTTCCAACCCTTTTCGGGATTGGGTGTTAATACCTGACGCCGTCTAGCCAACATGGAATGAAGTTCCTTCCTTCACGCGTATCAATGTCTGCGCTTGTCCTTGACGTTCATCTCGTACGCTGGCTAGACTCGACTCATTAAAACTTTTGCCTACTACGCTTCGGTAACTTCTTCTTCCATCGCTTGCCAGTGAACACCACAGAAAGTCAGACGAATTTAGCGGCGACTGGTTCTCAGCAACAAACAACCTCCACACCGGATGTCTTCGAGGACGCTAAGATCGTCATCGATGCACGAGATGCAGCCCTCGGACTACACCTGCGCGAGTTGTGGAACTATCGTGAACTGCTTCTCTTCCTGACATGGCGTGACATTCAGCTTCGCTACAAACAGACGGCGCTGGGTGCGACCTGGGTGATTATTCAACCACTGTTCACGATGCTCCTGTTCACACTCTTCTTCGGCAAGCTGGCGCACATGCCATCTGACAATGTTCCGTATCCGCTGTTCGCTTATGCCGGGTTGGTTCCCTGGACTTTCTTTTCCAACGCATTAACAAACAGTGGTCAAAGTTTGGTGGGAAATAGCAGCCTGATTAGCAAAGTCTATTTTCCACGAATCTACATTCCGGCGGGCGCAGTCGGAGCCGGGTTGCTTGATTTCGCAATTGCATCAGTCTTACTTCTGCCCATGCTGATCTACTACGACGTCACAATCACCTGGCGAATCTTCTTGTTACCGGCCTTCGCACTGCTGGCAACTATACTGGCATTGGGTGTCGGCATGTGGTTGGCCGCGCTAAACGTGAGGTATCGCGACGTTCGTTACGCCATTCCCTTTTTAGTCCAGCTCTGGCTGTTTGCTTCGCCGGTGATTTATCCAGCCAGCATTGTTCCGCCGAACTGGAAATGGCTACTGGCCGTGAACCCGGTGACGGGTGTTATCGAAGGCTTTCGCGCTTCAATTCTAGGTAAAGAGTTCGACGTGTCTACAATCTTGTCGTCAGTGATTGTGACTTCACTGATTCTCGTTTTTTCCTTCTTCGCTTTCCGGCGCGTAGAGGATAGTTTTGCGGACGTAGTTTGATGAAACCAATCATTGCAGTTGAGGGGCTAAGCAAGCGTTACCGAATTGGCGGCCGTCAGGTTCATAACAGTTTGCGCGACGCCGTCGCAGGACTCGTTCGTGCCCCTCTTAAAAGATTTAGGAGCAACGGATCAGCCAATACCATCTGGGCTCTCGATGATGTAAGTTTTGAAGTAACTCCAGGAGAGGTCGTTGGAATCATCGGGCGCAATGGTGCGGGCAAGTCGACACTGCTCAAGATACTCTCGCAAATCACCAGACCGACAAAAGGTCGGGTTGCTCTTAACGGCCGTGTCGGTAGCTTGTTGGAAGTGGGAACCGGTTTCCATTCCGAGTTGACTGGAAGAGAGAATGTCTTCTTGAACGGCGCCATTCTCGGCATGACTCGGGCTGAGATTCAAAGAAAGTTTGATGAGATAGTCGCCTTTGCAGAGACCGAAAAGTTTCTCGATACTCCAGTCAAGCATTACTCATCCGGCATGACAGTTCGTCTCGCATTCGCTGTGGCTGCACATCTCGAACCTGAAATCCTAATCATCGACGAAGTGCTGACGATTGGAGACGTTGAGTTCCAGAAAAAGTGTCTCGGCAAGATGAACGAGGTTACTCGCGCCGGGCGCACCGTTCTGTTCGTTAGTCATGATCTCAATGCCATAAATTCAACTTGCGAGCGCGCACTCCTGTTGCACGAAGGCAAGATAGTTTTGTCAGGCGTGACAGCAGACGTTACGCGCTATTACCTCGACCACACAAACAACATGTACTCGCCGATTACGTGGACGGCGCTACCGGATGACACCGCGACTGAAGTAAAACTTAATTCCATCCGGTTGCTGCAACGGGACGCTCCAACCTCGGCAATCAATTGCCGCGAAGCATTCGACATTCATATTGATTATCAGATTAACGAAGTAGTCAGAGGTTCACGCTTCTTCCTGATATTTAGAAATGACAGAGGCGAAGTTATCTTCACGACTTCGGATTACGACGTGTTATCAGCTGAGGCAATGACAAGAAAAACCGGAAGGTTTCTGAGTCGTGTTGAGGTTCCGGGTGGTCTGCTCAAGACTGGCGCTTATTACGGCAGTCTTGGAGTTGACATCAAAGATGACCGCGTAATCTTCGCCGCCGATGATGCATTTCACTTCGATGTCTTCGAGCCAGAGGACGACGTTCAGGCCGGCCGTCACAAGAGGCCGGGCACAATCTCACCGCTCTTGAATTGGGAAATCTCCGAGCTTCACTAATGACTGCGTGGTTAACAGACAAGATTCCCTTTTCAGTAAAGCTCTTTCTTAAACGACAGCGCGCAAGATTTTCTTCCGAAAAGCCATCACTCAATCAAAAACAATTCACTACTCTCCGAAAGCACGATACTTCTGTAATTGTTTTTGACGAAGTACTTCCCACGCCTGATCGAGATGCAGGCAGTGCGCGAATGTTTTTGATTCTTCAGATTCTCGCCAGGCAGTATCACACCGTCTTTGTCTATCGAACGAAGCTTTCGGATCCACGTTACGAGCGGTCACTGTGGCAAGAAGGAATCGAGACCATAGACCTCATTTACTACGCGAACGTCCTAAAGCAACAGAATTTCAAGACAGCGATTGTTAGTCGTCCAGTCTTAACCCACACTTTGTTGCCGTCGCTCCGCAAGCTGGCCCCGCGAACAAAGATCATCTTTGATTCCGTGGATGCACATTACAGACGGCTCGAACGAGAGTACGAAGTGTCGGCCGACGACGCCGTGAAACGGAAGGCTGACTACTTTCGAAAGATTGAACTGGAAGTGGTAAGCGGTTGCGACATAGTTTGGTGCACTTCGACTGAAGACCAAATGGCGCTGACCACCGAGGCCAGCGGAAAACCTGTAGCGATCATTCCAACGATTCATCCACTTCACGATAGAGGAAAGCCATTTGCCGAAAGGCGGAACTTACTGTTCATCGGTAATTTCAATCACACGCCGAATCGCGATGCCGTGGAGTTCCT
The DNA here is from genome assembly GCA_035257465.1 of Pyrinomonadaceae bacterium. GTDB lineage: Bacteria > Acidobacteriota > Blastocatellia > Pyrinomonadales > Pyrinomonadaceae > PSRF01. The sequence continues at coordinate 5,874 of DATEXA010000393.1, forward strand.
TGTCGAGAAGGTGTTGCCGCTGATTCGCAAGACACTACCCGAAATTAAGTTGGACGTTGTTGGAAGCTACGCCCCGGAATACTTTCAAACCTATGCTTCCCAAGG
>DATEXA010000394.1:0-17093 GCA_035257465.1 Pyrinomonadaceae bacterium
ATCTGGCGATACTCTTTGATTGCTGCGTTGATCTTTCCCTGTGACAGGAATTTCTCGGCGGCTTTTAAAACCTTAGCTTTTTCGAAAGCCATCAGGGATATTATGTATCATCACAAGGTCGGCGGCGATTTAGCGTAGCGGCGTGCAGCGGGACAAAGCCTATCAATACGTGCTTGTCACAAATACCACTTTCCACACTCCATGACACGACCACGAGATACGCTAACATGCGTAAATTAAGGTGTCAACGAACCTATTTTTTGAGATACCGCCTCGATTTTTTGCGGCTTCCTAGTCAGTATTTTGATCAGCATGAAAAAGATCTGGAGTTGAACAAGCAAACCTTTCGAGAACATATGAAGGGATATTCAATTGACTGCCACCGAATGGAATCACTCCTTCCTGGTCGAACTGAGTCATAAAGTCGCACTGCTCGGGCTTATCATTTATGTCTGTTTTGCACCTCATTCCGTAGCTGCAAGCACAATCGGCGTTGCAATCGCAACTGTCGGTTGGCTCATTCGAAGTATCGCAACACGGTCGCTAGGTGTGCGGAGGTCGAAGTTTGACCTGATTATTTTTCTTTCTTTGCTTTGGACGGTTGTCTCCGCTTTCTTATCGACGGAACCAGCAATCAGCATAGCCAAGATTCAAGCGTCATGGTGTGTTCTCCTGTTCTATCTTACGAGAGCGATTGTTGTAAGAAGAACCGCTCTGATGCTGGTCGCACTTTTGATTCTCTCCGGGTGTGCTGGTGTGCTCTACAGCGCCTACGATCTCTTGCGCGGGCGGGGCGTCGTCGTCGAATCGGTTACTCCCTCAAGTCCTTTGAGACAGGTCGATGTAAATCCGGGCGACACAATCTGGCGTCTGGCTGGCAAGCGGATCTATTCCCTCGCCGAACTTGATGCAACCTTTAAGTCTGCTCCCGTAAATAAACCGCTGACGGTGAGTCTCATAACGCATGGTGAACATGTCGAACGTCAGGGCATGATACTGACAACGGACGTTCAGCAACTCGATTCTCCATCCGGTATCACCGGCTCTTCACGAAGCCATCGTTTTAGGGCGTCCGGTTGGACTCGACACTACGAAACGTTTTCGGAATTGCTTCAAATGATCGCTCAACTGGCTTTAGGAATCGCACTGGCCCACTTGAGCAATCATGGTCCCAACAAATACTTCGGGCTCGCGATATTGGCTTCAATCGTTCTCGCTGTGGGGATCGCATTCACTGCCATGCGAACTGTACTTGTTGCGTTTGTAATCGGAGCAAGCCTTATAGCATGGCGCACCCTGCGCGGAATTCCGAAACTGGTTTTTACCGCTGCGTTATTTCTCGTAATTGGATTTGGCGCTGTCGTCGTCTGGCAAACACGTGCGGACAATGCGCTGGAGTTGGGTGATCCAAGCTCCTCATTACGTGTTCAGGTTGCGCTCGTAGGTCTATCACGAATCAAACAACACCCGGTGTTCGGACATGGCATGGACGCCATACATTTGCATTGGAGCGAGTGGGGGTTCCCGGGCAACGATATGCTCCACATGCATTCAACGCCGCTCCAGATCGCGTTTGATCGCGGCCTGCCCATGCTCGCTCTTTGGCTGTGGCTGATGATCGCGTTTTGGATTAAAGTCTCGCGCTCAGCCAAAGTCGCCAGCGATCTTAGTGACACAAATTCTTACGGAATTCTCCTGGGGGTGCTCGGAGCTCTCACAGGTTTTCTGGCGAGTTCTGTAGTCAACTACAACTACGGCGACAGCGAAGTGGCTATGATGTTCTGGTGGTTAATGGGAATCGCAATGGCTGTGCAAAGCGAACAGGCAAGCGAAACGTGAGGATCCTGGTATAGAAAACCACGACGACACGATTTGGAGTTCATACCTCGCGTCGTCGTGGCCTAATGTGAAATCGTCTCCGCTCAGAATTTACCCGATGTTTTCACCTTCAACTCGAAGGTTGTTTGTCACCGAGAAAGCACCTGGCACACTTCGCGCCGCAATGTTCGCGAGATTCCTGTCTGAACTGTTAGAGACAACGCCTTCCAAAGTTACATGACCACGATCTACGACGATATGTAGGGACGGATTGGCGCCCCGCAGATACCTGCTAAGTCCCGCCGTTCGAGCGATCGAGCGCAACGTTGCCACTCGAATATTATCGTCGAAACTCGAGAGTGGTAGCACCTCGATGTTATTGACCACACGCGAAACACCACGAAGTTGTTTCACTCTATTTTCCGCGGAAGACTTGGTTGTTGGTCGCACTACCTGTCCATACAATGTCACAGTACCGCCGTTGATGTTGTAAGCGAGATTATCGAACACGCCGTAATAAGGAAGCGTCACCAATTCATGCCGCACCTGTTTAGCGAGTTGCGGATTTGAAATAACGGAATTGCCTCTGACTTGCCCGAATACAGGTACTGCACTGAGCAACACGGTTACACTGATGGCTACTAAGATTGACTTGAACGTTTTCATATTTCTAGTTCATACCTCCCTCGATCAGTTCAGTTAAACTTACTGATCGACGTCCTTCAGTAACATAGACAACTTCTTGCATAATTTGGTTACAGGTGGTGGGAGATTTCATGTCGGTTTCGTGCAATAGCATCCCCTCAAAACAGACTGTAATTGTCGTAATATTGTTTGTTGCTAGATTTCGTTCTGTATGACCGAACCACTGATCCGTAACATTTCCGATACCGCACGTTGGGCAGCTCTCTATCGGGCCCGTGAGACAGATCGCCGCGACGCTATATTTCGTGACCCGTTCGCGCGTCGGTTGGCCGGTGTGCGAGGCGAAGAAATTGCTAACGAAATTCAGTTCAGCACAAAACACTCATGGTCTTGGATTGCGCGAACATATCTCTTCGACCAGTTTTTACTGACAGCGCTACGCGACGGTTATGACATGGTCATAAACCTGGCCGCCGGTTTGGACGCTCGTCCATATCGAATGGAATTACCGGCAAATCTAAATTGGATCGAAGTCGATCTGCCAGAGATTCTGGCGTACAAACAAGAAGTACTCACCTCGGATGTGCCGAATTGCCAACTGGAGAGAGTTCCACTAGATCTGTCGAACATGTCGTCGCGTCGCGAGTTGTTTGATCAACTAGGGCGGCGTTGCGACAGAGCAGTAATAATGACCGAAGGTTTGATCATTTACTTTCCAGACGACGATGTTGCTGCCTTCACAGCTGACTTGCAGGCACAGTCGACTTTTCGTCGTTGGATTTTAGACCTGGCCTCGCCGGGTCTGTTGAAAATGTTGAAAGAGAAGATGGGAAAACAGATGGGAAACGAGGCAGTCTTAAAGTTTGCGCCGGCGAACGGCGTTGAATTCTTTAGAAAGTTTGGCTGGAAGCCGATTGACGTAAGATCGCAATTGAAGACAGCGGGGAGGTTGAAGCGGCTTCCTCTGTTGATGAAACTTCTTGCACCGTTGACTCCTGATTGCCCGACTGAAGAACAAGCAAAAAAACCATGGGGTGGAGTGGTTGTACTGGAGAATGAACGTAAGGCTTAGTACTCTTCCAACACTCCTATCATCGATGAACAAGGATTCAGCATATGACACGTCCACAATCGAATGAGGCCGCAACTTATTATTCACGCTACATTGACCTGATCTCGAGCGACAATATCGTTTCGACTCTCAAGTCACAGCTGGAAGATACAAAGTTATTCTTGTCGAACATCTCAGACGAGCAGTCGCTAAAGAGCTATGCACCGGGTAAGTGGACCATTCGGCAAGTGTTAAGTCATGTGAACGATGGAGAACGCGTGTTCGCAAGCCGGGCGTTCTGGTTCGCTCGGGGCTTTCGGGATGCGTTGCCTGGTTTTGATCAGGACGTTTGTGTAGAAGCAGCGGGTGCAAACGATGTCTCCTGGAATGATTTGACGAACGAATTCATTAACGTCAGGCAGTCAACTATTTCCTTCTTCGAGAACCTACCCGCAGAGGCGTGGATGCGTACCGGAGTCGCAAGTAGTTGCCTCTTCACCGTCAATGCACTGAGCTACATAATCGCCGGACACGTCACTCATCACTGCAATGTGATACAAGAACGATACCTGTAAGGAATTGGGGTCTCAGTCACCCATTTCGTTAGTGGCATTCACCCTTGCTTATTTTTATGTGGCGAACTACTACTAAACTCCGTAGAATTACGGGCCTCGTCCGCACCCGTGGTGGACGAGGGGGGTCTCGTACTTTTGAAGGGATACGCGGCCTCGGAGGGGGTGGGTTCCTGTGGGAGGGAGCCCGCCCTCTTTGGACGTTTCGACCTACCTTTGGCTCAACTTGCTGCTCTCATTTTTGGCGAGGGATTGGTATGCAGGAAGGCTGCCACTCGACTTCTCCGATACAAAAATACACAACTATTCACCCAAAACCTTGTTCCGTGCTACTCTTAGATCCTGCGGGAAATCTCACTCTTGCTTCAATCCGCAGGCCCCCAAAGTAAAACAAGTCCCGACTTCCAGGAGGGTCGTGATGAAACGATGCCCGCAGTGTGAGTTCATCTATGAAGACGACCAGAGTCTGTGCGACATGGACGGCAAACTACTCGTCTTTGACTCTCTTAACCTTCCAAAGCCGAAAGCCTCTACTAAATCAAAATGGCGAAATCGCATCGTTCCAGCCGTCGCAACCCTGGTTCTTGCAACAGTCTTCCTTCTCGTTTACTACGTTTCCACTCATCAACGGCCGAGACCAGTTACATCGCCTGGTATGGATGCGGTTAATGCAGCGCAACCAACTTCCTCCGGAACGAATTTGCCTTCTCAGGCCGGCGACATTCAAAACGCGACAAACAAATCCGAGGTGAAAGCTACTGACAATGCACAACCCTCAACTACGGAGGTAGCCGGCGAGAGTAAGCCAAAACCCAGTTCAACTTCGGCCCCTAAGGATTCAAAACAGAAGGCTAATTCAAAAGCGGCTCCGAAAACCCAAAGCTCGGCAAATGCTCAACAGGACGATTCGAAGATAGGTTCGTTAATTAAGAAGACCGGCAGGTTATTGAAGAAGCCATTCAAACTCTGATGGCACCTGATTACTTGACCACGGCCGCAACGAACTTCACTGAACGCGCATATTTCCCATCAGACAGATTGCCGTCATTCTCATCAACGCCACGCACGACGTCACCGTTCACAGAGTACTCCTTCAGTTGCTTACTAGTGCTTTCCTGATACTGACCCGGATGATATCGAACCCACATGCCGTTTTCGTCGATCACATATTCCAAGCCACGTATCGTCTCAGCTAGCAGCAACTTTTGTGATTTGATCTCCTCCGCCACAGCGTCAGGAGGAACTGGTTTGTCAGTCACCAAGATGACCATAGACTCCTGGCCAAATCGTTGCCCTTTACCCGCGTATGCGTACTTCAATTCCACAACTTCGCCTTTCGCAGTATAGCTGCCGCTTGCTTCTCCAATCCGCAGCTCACCAGGTTTAACCTCTGTCGTTGCCGTTTGCGGTGACGGCGCTTTTGGCTCGGGCGGCAGCGGCTTCGTACGAAAGCAAGCTGAACACATGATTACGACAGAAACCAAGACTGATGCTCCAAAGATTCGATTCATTAGCATCACTCCATTCTTTATTCTGTGACGCATAATAACTTTATGAAACGCTGTCCCCAATGCCTCTTCATATATCCAGACACTGATTCGGTCTGCGATTTCGATCAAAGGCCTCTGGTCGCTGCGACCGAGGCAGAAATTGCCGCAGTCACAAACACCGCAGAACTACCCGCCACCAAAGCTTCGACACCAAATCAAAATCGAAAAAGCTGGCGAGGCTTTTTATTCTCAGGAGCCATCGGACTCTTACTAGGCATAGTTATCGTCGGAGTTTATTTTGCCGTGCACCGACAGATGACCCCACAGCCGACGCCAAAACAACCTGATGCATTGATCACCTCCCAATCCTTTATCGCTCCCTCGCCTTCACCATCACCAACCGTGATTCTGCAGACAGTTGCTCCAGAACCCACTGTCGAAGCGCCCACGAAATCAACGTCCTCGAAAACTGCAACCGCGCACTCCTCGACGAGCACTAGCCCTGTGACTACCAGTTCGCCGAATGAAAGAGCGAAGAGTGGCAAGTCTGTGATTCTGTTGACCAGTGGGGGCAAGGTCGAGGCCGATGAAGTCTGGCGGACGAAAGATGGAATCTGGTATCGCCGGGACGGAATGGTAACACTCCTAAAGAAAACTCGGGTTAAGGCAATCGTTCGTCAATAGAAATCAGGAAACAGCTACAGGAGCCACGACTCGTCTTGCTTCTGTCACAAAGCCTCGTGGTGCTGATCCTAAGTATCGACTCTGATCAATTTTAGCAGTAGGTAATTGCTCACGTGCTGTTTTTTGCTTGGCATTTTTCCGGTCACTGCATGACAATAAGCCCCGTAGTAACTCACAACCTCATGAAAGGAACCTCACAATGTCTGAAGTCAAACTCAATCTCATCGACTCTGAAACTATTCTCGTTGGCACAATTCACGGTTCAATTGGCGACCGTTGCGTAGCAGCTTTGTCTGCTGAACCAGAAACCATCAATGAACTGGAAGCAGCGCTCGAACGTTTCGACAAAGAGCCGCCTTGCTTTCAATCGTTGTTCTCTGAAAGGTGCGAAATTGATGAAGAACCGTACGACGCTGGAATTTTAGTAATCGATCTGGCCGGCAGAATCGTAGTTTGTGACTCTACTTACTCACTTCCCGGCCCCAAAGGTCACGTGCGCTTTCACACGGGTGACTTCGCTACTGATTTTTCTATCAGCTATCTCGTTCCGGATAATTGGTTGTTCCTACGTTGCATTCAGGAATACAAAGGTGCTCGTAAGTTTCGACGCAGAGAACGACTTTCCATTCCACCATTCGACGCTCGAGCAGTTCTGTATGGTCCTCCATTGCTGGAGTTCATCGCCACTAACCTCCAATTGATTTGGGCTTGTCGAGATCTGGCAGTTGACGACGACTCATCATCAGAAAGCAGACCGGGTCTCAGTCATATCGGGGCCATCCACGCTCAGTGGCTGCTGACGCCTCGTGGGGACTTAGGGAGTCAGGCTCCACGCGAGGTCATGCTGGCTAAACAAGACTTCATCGATTCTGATCTGCAATCGCGAGCATTCCAGTGGGACTTCCAACTCGAAGGTCCACCAGGCCTGTCAAGGGATTCATTCGCGTATCGCTTTGCAGGATTCGGAACCCACGAGTGGATCGTGTATTACGAACTCGTTCGGTTCCTGCTCGAAAACTCGGCTGCGTTCTCCGCTGCCGATACTACCGACTTTGCGTCGTTAGTCTCTCAGCTCGAGATGCTAAAGAACGGCTGGCTTAACGAGCCTAATGCGGAGTTAGATGGTCATGTTCCTGCGATTATTATCGACAACGAACGTAGACGCATGCCTGAAGCTATGGGTGGCAGAAGTATGGTGGTCGATGAAGACTGTCCGGTTTGCAAAATGATGGGTAATGACGCAGAAGCAGGACGTGGCGTCTGGTTCTGGCATCTCGACGGTTGCAACATGGACGATCACTTTGCATTCTCGCGATTCCTAACTGAAAAAGAGTATTTGGAAGATCGTGTGCAGATGGAATTGATGCATGCCGAGTTTGATCGGAAATGGAAGGAACGTGAAGAACGGATCGCTCGCGGTGAACCGGTAGACCCCGATCCTTTTTTTGATCCAGGTGCCTTCGACGACTTTACTCCGTTTGCGCTGGCAGATCCTGAACCGCCAGAGGCGTAGTGTAATTCGTAGGGGCGTCCCTCGGTTGGGCGCCCCAAATTATTTATCCACAGATTACCCAGATGTCCGATAAGCTTCAGCTTGTCGGTCTCGTAAGATCGGTTCTTTTACCCATGCGAATTTAACACTTAGCCGACAAGCTGAAGCTTATCGGACATCCGCGTAATCTGTGGATAGCATTTTTGGTTTTTGACACTACGGTGTTCGAGAGTCGACAAAACGTATAGAATGGTTCTGCTCGCATAACTCCACCCTGCAACTCCCCTGCAATGTCTCTCGCTTCCGGAACAAAACTAGGTCGCTACGAAATCCGCTCCAAGCTTGGTGAAGGCGGAATGGGTGAGGTGTATAGAGCCACGGACCAAAAACTAAATCGCGACGTTGCAATCAAGGTCCTACCAACATCACTCGCGACAAATAGCGATCGACTTCATCGTTTTGAGCAGGAGGCTCAGGCAGCCGGAACGCTGAATCACCCAAACATCCTCGCCGTTTATGACGTCGGCGTGCACGAAAATGCGCCGTACGTTGTTACCGAGTTGCTCGAAGGTGAAAACTTCCGCGAACTGCTAAGCACTGGTTCTCTTCCTGCTCGCAAAGCTGTCGATTACGCGACTCAAATCGCCCGCGGGCTCGCAGCGGCCCATGAAAAGAACATCATTCATCGAGATCTCAAACCAGATAACCTCTTCATCACCAAAGACGAGCGCGTAAAGATCCTGGACTTTGGTTTGGCTAAATTGAGTCAACCCACGACCGATGAAGTTGGCCAAACTGATATTGCAACGCGGAAGGTCCATACCGATCCGGGAACGGTCATGGGCACCGTTGGCTACATGTCTCCCGAACAAGTGCGAGCAAAGTCGGTTGATCACCGGTCCGACATCTTTTCATTTGGAGCAGTGCTCTACGAAATGCTTAGCGGCCGTCGAGCGTTTCATAGGGATTCTGCGATTGAAACGCTCAACGCAATCTTGAAGGAAGAGCCGGCTGATTTCGGCGACACAGACGGCAACATTCCACCGGCACTCGAACGAGTTATGTTCCACTGCCTGGAAAAGAATGCCGATCGTCGGTTTCAATCAGCCACCGACGTGGTCTTTGCTTTGGAGTCGTTGTCAGGCGTGAACAGTCATCGCAGCCAACAGACGATGCTTGGCAGCGCCGCTCTGCCAACGGACCGATCGGCCAAACGTGAGCGATGGATATGGGCTACCGTTTGTGCACTTCTGTTTCTGCTAGTGTCAGTATTAGTGTTCAAGTATGTCTTTGCACCGGCAACCGACAAGCCTTTGGTGAAACTTGCCCTAGCCACACCAGAAAACGTCACGTTTCCTTCCAACATCACGGTTTCACCAAATGGGCTCCTGGTAACTTTCGTGGCAACTGACGTCAATGGCAAGCGTCATCTCTGGTTACGCCCGCTCGATTCACTTAAAGCGGAGCCACTGCCGGCGACGGACGGAGCCTCCGGACCCTTTTGGTCACCGGACAGCCTCTTTATTGCTTACTTTTCAAACCATAAACTGCTCAAGATTGAAATCTCCGGCGGACGCCCGCAAACATTATGCGACGTCGGTGAGAATGGGGGCGGCACCTGGAATCGCGATGGAGTCATTCTCTTTGGGGGAGTAGAAGGTATCTATAGAGTCTCCGCACAGGGCGGAACTCCAGTACTCGCTACGAAGGTATCGGCAAAAGAAGAGGCTCATCGTTGGCCCTACTTTCTTCCCGACGGACGTCATTTTGTTTTTCTGGGAGATGCGGGCACGACCGAGGATCATCACATCCGGGTCGGGACACTCGACTCACAAGAAACCGAAATTCTTTTCGGGGCAATCTCTCGAATCGTCTATGCACCGCCAGGTTATTTACTGTACGTCAATCAGGGAGCACTTGTGACCGTTCCCTTCAATCCAAGCACGTTTAAAGTTACTGGCGAAGTCGCGACAATTGCCGAACGTATTGCGGAAATCGGACAAAATCACGAGTTCGATTTTTCAGTCTCCGAAACAGGTACCCTTGCTTATCAGTCGGGCAGCTATAACTCGCAACTCACCTGGTTTGATCGGACAGGGAAGAAACTCAGTGCGGTAGGTGAACCTGCTGGCATAGTTAAGCAGACTCTTTCGCCGGATGATAAGAGTGCGGCTGCAGGGCTCGTCGATGCGGATGGAAGAGAAAGCGATGTCTGGATCTATGACTTCAAGCGTGGCACATCGTCGCGGTTAACTTTTGATCCGAATGGAGACGGGACCCCAGTTTGGTCGCCTGACGGAACGAAAATAGTCTTCGGCTCAAACCGGCAACATACGGGAGGTATCGATCTCTTTGAAAAGAACGCATCCGGTACTGGCGAAGAAAAGCTCTTACTACAATCGACCGATGCAAAAGTTGCGACGAGTTGGTCTCGGAATGGACAGTTTTTGCTTTTCGAAGACTGGGGGCAGCAAGCAAAGGGTGCCGTTTGGCTAATGAATATGTCCGGTACCCCTGAATCAAGGCCCATACTTCAGTCCACAGTCTTCAATCAAACACAGGGTGCGTTCTCACCTGATGGACAATTCATCAGTTACACGTCCGATGAATCTGGGCGTGACGAAGTCTATGTTCAAAGATTTCCGGTAACCACCGACAAATGGCCGATTTCGTCAGGGGGAGGATCTCAACCAGAATGGGGGGCCGATGGACACGAACTCTTCTACCTTAGTGAAGACAAAAAGATGATGGCAGTCGATGTCAAAGTTGGTAAAACATTTGAGAGTGGAATGCCTCATCAACTCTTCGATATAGGACCATTGAAAGATTTCGGCGGCAGCAGTTATTCCGTAACTTCGGACGGCCAGCGCTTTCTGATCAGCTCGTCGGTTGAAGCCGATCAATCATCCCCTTTGAAGATTGTCCTGAACTGGACCGCAAGTCTGAAAAAGAAATAAACGGGAGCGTCTCGACCCACTCTTTTCTGTAAAATCGTCGAGCTTGCCGCTCTCAGACTTTGGTGATAGTCTCCGCGCGCTAATCCCCGAAAAATCGTCCGTTACAGTCTGAAAGGTAAACAAAGATGAGAAGCAAATTGTTTGCGTTTCTACTTCTCTCTCTCTTAACGATCGGCACTCTAGCACTGCCCCTCCCGCGCTCTCAGGCCCGTACGTCAGTTGGACCGCTCGATCTGTCAGGTGAGATCGATGGTGCCCCATATCGTATTCGTGTCCCGGAGCCTTGGAATGGAACGCTACTGGTCTATGTTCATGGTTATCGAGACAAGGCTGACCATCCTGGGGAGGTCGATAATCGCAGTGCTGACGTCGCCCCGGACCCAACGATCGAAACGACGCTTCTCGCTCAAGGCTATGCGCTCGCCGGCTCTGCTTGGAAAGAAAATGGTTGGGACATCGACGATGCGACGCAAGACACAAAAGATCTCACCGTTTTCTTCAGAGCCAACGTCGCCAAGCCTGACCATACAATTCTCTGGGCATTCTCAGTCGGAACATTTGTCGCATTCAAAAGCGTCGAACAGTTTGGCGGAATTTACGATGGAGCTCTGTGTTCCTGCGCTGCAGGTGCTGGTGCAACGCGAGTCTGGGATAACGGCGTTCCAGCACTGCTCGCCTATGACATTCTGTTTGGAATACCAGGCACGTGGGGAACAGTAGGTGAGGTTAGGAATGATATTGACTTCGAGACTGAGGTTCAGCCGAAACTGATTGGCGAAGTGAGTAATCCGCTAAACTTCCCGAAGTTTGAATTTATTCGCCTCGTCGCCGGCATACCTGGTCGCGGTATCACACCACCCGCACTACCAGCTTTCTATCCGGGTTGGGTACTCAGTGACATGTTCTTTCTGACGGAAGCGCGCGCAGAGTTACAGCGGCGTGCTGGAGGTCCGTTCGTTCAAAACCTCGATCAGAATTACAGTCTGGCTCCAGCAGAGAAAGCATATTTGATGGGCCTTGGTATTCCGGGTGCGGTTATTGACGGATGGTTGGCCCAGATGAATGCAAGGCGAAACATACAGGCCGCACCAAATGCGCGCAACTACGTCGCTCACAACGACGATTACAACGGAAAACTGAAGCACCCCGTGTTAACGATGCACACAGAGTTCGATCCGCTCATCCTTGTTTCGAACGAGTCAGCATATTTCGATCTGGTCCAATCGACACAAAGACAAGATCTGTTGCTGCAGACGTACACGAATGGCAACGGACACTGCGCCTTTACTGGGCCTCAAGTACTGATAGGGGTGGCTGCTATCGATTCGTGGGTACGCACTGGAGTCCGTCCGCCGGCAGCAATATTTTCGTCAGCACTCGACTTTTTGCCGGGATTCGTTCCGCCACCGATGCTGCAGCCCTAAACTATTGAAGATTTGAGATTGCAGATTTCAGATTTAATAGTTTTCGTGGCTGGTTCGAGGTTTTCAGCTAGTGCTCAGTTCGTCGCAGGAAGCAACTGCGTCTCAACGCCACCTTCGCTTTCATCATCTTCCGCTGATTTGGGAAACAGGTCGCGAATTACCGCTCGCATCTTGACGTGGCCGTAAAGCACTTCCAGGTAACAACCAAACTGGTGAAGCAAACTCTTTGAGTCCAGGTTGCTTTCAATGGAAGTGATCAAAGCCAGGGAGTGATGCTCATATCCTCGCCAGTCTCGGTACATCAGATACTGCATACTTCCATCCCGAAACTCCAATGATTTCTCAACCACCTTCTGCAATATGTCGGGTTCAGGCTGCAACTCTGCTTGTTTCACTATCCGCATCAGCGACGAAAGTTCATTACAGAGTAAGAGCGACTGTCTGAGACGTTCCTCAAAGTCATCAAAGAGATCAAGCGGATCCAGTTTTGGATTGAGTACCTGTAACAACGTAATAAACGTCTGTTGGAAGCAATTGCTCAACAAACCGTGTGAGTGAAGTATCTTCCCATAGACCACAGGAATCGACTTATTTCTTATGTCACTGGTTAGTTCTCGTTCAAAGACTCGCTTTACATCGTGAGACATGCCGTAACTAATACCGTCGAATGTTTCTAACAAACGCTGACTGAGTCCGGGAGTGTACATAGCGCGAGCTTCGATGAACTCAATGAGAAACCGAACCTCGAACTGCAGCATCTCCAATATCGATAGGTTCTCGAGCAGGGTATCCAGCTCATTCAGCTTTTGTTGAATCAGCGAGAGGCGGTTAAAGACGCGCAAGACTTCAGTGAAGATGTTTTGCAGTACTTCTCGAACTACCGGATCTTCGATCGTATCAAGCGCTACCTTGATCTCGAGTTCCAGCCGCGCCTTGAGTTCGTCACTCAATTCGCTGACAGGCGGAAGCATGTCCTGCTTCAGCAAGTGATGAAACTCGATCTCGTCTGATTGGGCGGAAAGCTGTGTGGACATGGGAGGCTGAAATAGAAAGTCAACTCGATTCATTGCATCCCAAGCTCGATTGAATGGGCGAGTTTATCCGAGGCGAGTAGAGCTACGATACTGGCTTGAGTAGGTCGACTAAGCGTTTGGTCAAGCGGTCAACTAAAAGTTCGGGGACAATTCGATGGGACGCGCGCCTTGGCGATCTTTATTGGGCTAACCGATGAGGCGCCTCTGGTTTCATCTTAAGCCCCGACGCTCTCAAGGCACAACTCTTTTCTTCAAACTGGGCTTTTTCGGAGCACTTTTGAGGAATCTTAGCCCAAAGTTCTGCACCACAAATCAGACGATTACGCAGGCCCGGAACAGGAATCCGACCGCGATAACTTCTCCACTTGTAGCTGGAGCTCTTTGGCAATCGCCGGAGTGCTCATTGAACGATCAAATTTCATTGGCGAACTAAAGGTGACTGAGACCATGCCTTTCGACGCAAAGTACTGAGGCCTCCTCTTGAGTTCGTAAAGCCCATCCAACATTACCGCTACAACGGGAACCCCAAGTTCCTGCGCCAGCAGTCCAATGCCGGTTTTGAAAGTGCTCATGTGCATCTGACCGCGCGGCGCGCGTTCGCCTTCAGGGAAGACAAGCACACTATCGCCACGCTCAATACACGCAGCCGCGTATTCGAAGCTGCGACGAAATCCACTCTTCCTCGGCAATGGAAACACATGAAAGAAGGTTGTGACCAAAATGTATTGGGCCAGGAATCTTAGGCGCATGAAAAAACCAGTATCAGCTCCCGGGTTCAGCCAGGTGCGTAGGCGTTCTCCTTCCATTGCAATCGCAAGCCTGTGTCGCAAACGGAAAGGCAGGCCTGCGAGAATTAGCGCGTGGTCTCCCATCGTCACGTGATTCGCAACGAAGAGCACTGGTCCAGTCACTTCCCGTAAGTTTGCTGTGCCATGAACCCGGAGCCGGCTCATCACAAGCGTCACGGGAAGAATGATCGTGTAAAAAAGTAGAAGGCGGATCCACGTTACTGGAAATCTGTGGGACCAGGTAGAATACGAAAACTTTGGTGGGACCGCCGCCGTCCTCGCCTGCTGCAACATTGAAACTTCGCTTACTTCCCCACGAACAATGTCTTCAACATCACCGACAGTTGTAGCTTCGGTAAAGGCTGCCTCGTCAATCTCGATCTGGTATTTGTCCTCAAGTGCACTCAACAGTTCAATCCGTCCCAGTGAATCGAGTTTTAAATCCGTCGCTAACTTCAGTGATGGGTCAGCACCGGGCGAAAGTTCTTCACCGCTGATTCGCATGGCTTCTGCAACAACAGAACTGTTCGGCACGGAGAGGTGGCCGCTGCGTTTCATTCCCGCTTCAATTGTCGCCGCAACTTGGCGTCTAAGGATCTTTTGCGTTGAAGTGAGTGGAAAATCTGGAGCATTCCAAATATGCCACCGACGAATGCGTTGATACTCAGCAAGACTTCGATTCGCCCTATCTATTATTGCAGCCACATTCGCGTTCGACTTTCTGAGAATCAGTACTGCCAAGGGCTCATCACCGTTCGCGCCCTGAGAGTTGATGACACAGCTTGAATGTACTTCGGGTTGTCGATTCAACGCTTCTTCCAGGTCTTCGGGATGAATGTTCAATCCGGCAGCGGTGACGATCACATCCTTTGCGCGTCCCTGGAAATGTAGATTTCCCGAATCGTCGATCATTCCAATGTCACCGGTGTGCAACCATTGTTCGGCTGTTCGAAACGCCTGCCCTTCCGATGTCCAGTACCCCGGTGAAACGCTCGGTCCACGCACAACAATTTCTCCGCCTTGTTCGAGATTCACTTCGTAACCCGGCATCAACTTGCCTATCGATCCCGTACTCGACTTGAATGGATGCGTAACAGAAATCAGCGACGCGGTTTCGGTCATGCCGTAGCCTTGCAAAACAGCGAAGCCCAAACCGCGCCAAAAGTTCTCCGTTTGGTTATCGAGTGTCGCGCCTCCCGACACGAGGGCCCAAAACTTCCAGCCGAATCGACGGTGCACTCTCCGGAACTTCCACCACCTTTTCAAAACGCTCCTGTTGTTATCGCCGGGCACAACACCCTGCAAATCGCTGCGTTCGATCCAATGTCGCAACGAGGTCATCAAACGTGGGACGAGGACAATGACGGATATTCGGCTCTTGCGTGTGCGCTCTGCTATCGAAGCCGGATTCAAACTGTCGTGAAAGTGGACCTCGCCACCCAGGAGTTGTGGAACAAACATACCCATGATCTGTCCGAAGACGTGGCTCAACGGCACGAGATTTAGAAAGCGAACCGGATGAACGAATCGCTCCCACTTCAGGTACTTTGCTACTTCATGTTCTACCGGCAACAGGTTGGCTAACAGGTTGCCGTGAGTCAACATCACGCCTTTCGGCGCTGACGTTGTGCCGGAAGTGAAAATGATTTGTGCGAGTGTTGCGTCATTTGGTTTCGGTGATAAGTGTGTTTCTGCGGACTGTGAACTAACACCATCTGAAAGCGTGTCGAGTCTGAGTACCGTAAAGTCTGACTGTTTGATTCCTTGAACGTCACGATCTGCAATGATCAACTTCGCGCCGGTTTGTTGCTGTATTGAAGAAAGGAAGTCAGCAGTGCTTTCGTTATCCAGGGGAACAACAACTGCGCCGATTAAGAGACAAGCCCAGAATGCGGCCGCCCACTCAGGACTGTTAAGCCCACATAGGATTACGCGATCCCCTTCTCCTATTTCATGCGTACGCAGCTCACAGGAGATTTGCCGGGCAGTTGAAACAAGTTGCTGGTACGACCAGCTTACAAGTCTGAGACCGCGTCGATGCACAAAGACAGTTTCTGAGCCTCGCTGCTGGTAATCGTCGAGATAGGAGAGAAGTGACTCGCGCGTTATGTTTTTGTATTGCATGAAAGAAGCGCCGAGACTATCCGTTGTCGCTCACCGACATGATCATGTCGGAAAATGAAATTAAGGCAAGAGGGCTCCAGGACACTAACGAAAGAGCCCAGTTTTGTCTTCTAAACATCATCCGCAGATTACCCAGATTACATAGCGCGACTGCCGCAAGGTTTTTTTGCCTGCGAAGCAGGCTTCGCGGGCAAAGAACCAGACTGCGCGCAAACCAAGAATCTTGCCAGGAAAACAAGAAGTCGATCGTTTGTTTTTGAATTGATGTAATATCGCAAAGGGTGAGCTCCATGAAGAGTTGTCCTCAGTGTAAATTGACGTTCCCCGACGAAGAGCGTTTCTGCGAGTTCGATGGAACTCCGCTCGTCAGTGAAGACGCTTCGTTGCCCGCATCCGTTAGTAGTCCCAGCCGCCCGCGAACCAATAGCATCTTGATAGTTGCCGCAGTGTTGGGTCTGGTAGTTGGTGTTCTGCCCGTCTTGTTCTACGTCTCGCTGACTGGAAAAGAAGGTGTTCAGAACGCTAATCACCTTCCAGCTAATTCGACGATTGCTCAACCACAATTTCCCGCACACCTTTCGCAACCAGCACCGGTTGCCAGCACGAGTCCCTCAGTCGAACCGTCACCGTCGCCAAGTCCCGAGTCATCACCTTCGCCGCAAAGTAGTCCAAAGCGAATCGAGTTGAGTTCCAGTCCAATTTCGACCGCAGCAGGTGGGAAAGAAAAGACTGGTCCAGTCGTTATCAAGTTACAGACCGGCGTCACCATTGAAGCCGATGAAGCATGGCAAACTGGGGAAGGGATCTGGTATCGCAGAGGCAGCATAGTGGCTGTTATCGATCCAAAAGAGGTGAAAACGATTGAGCGATCGAAACCGCAGTCTGCCGCGTCTCCACAACCAACCGCATCACCACAGCCTTCGTTACAGTAGAACTACACCCGGCTTCCTTTCACTTAGATTGACTTTGGATCTCGAATCCCTGAGTTTGACCTCATATGCAAGTGATCCGGCG
>DATEXA010000395.1:0-33110 GCA_035257465.1 Pyrinomonadaceae bacterium
TGACCCACCCGCTACCGCGAGGTACTGACTCCGTGACCACTACTGCCACAGACCCGGATGGCTATTTGGTTGCGGCCAGCCGCGCTGTGCAATCTCTGCAGAGAAGTCTTACCTGAATTTAGCCCCAGAATACCGTGGATAACAACTAAACTGTTCGCCATATACCTTGTGCCCGAGTTCCTAAACTTGCATCCCAATGATCATTTAACGCATCATCCGCAACCGCATACACACCAAACCTCCTGGAGAATATTCATGCCCTTCCATTCAAAACATATTACGTCTGCCGCAGTAGTTATTTTCTTGTTCGTCGTCACCGCGACAGCACAGAACGGTAGTACTGCTCAGATCGACGAGTTCGTCAAAGCCGAGATGCAACGTCAACATCTTCCCGGTGTCTCGCTCGCGATCGTTCAAAACGGCACGCTCGTCTATGCCATGGGCTATGGTTATTCGAATGTCGAACATCAAGTGCCGGTAAAACCTGAAACCATTTTTCAGTCAGGTTCTGTTGGCAAGCAGTTCACTGCGACCGCAGTAATGATGCTGGTTGAAGAAGGTAAAGTTAGTCTGGATGAAAAGATCAGTAAGTACCTTGGTGATGTACCGGAAGCCTGGCAGAACATCACTGTTCGTCATTTGCTGACGCACACTTCGGGACTCACCGACTACCCGGACGATTTTGATTTCCGTCGCGATTACACAGAAGATGAATTACTAAAACGCGCACAAGCTATCAAACCCGATTTCAAACCCGGCGAGAAATGGCAGTACAGCAATCTCGGCTACCTCACGCTTGGGATTCTTATTCACAAAGTCACCGGACAGTTTTACGGCGACTTTTTACAGGAACGAGTTTTCAAACCACTTGGCATGACAACAACGCGGATCATTAGCGAGGCTGACATTGTTCCTAATCGCGCAGCCGGATATCGCCTCGTCAAAGATGAACTCAAAAATCAAAACTGGGTTTCTCCTTCACTCAACACAACCGCTGACGGAGCGTTGTACTTCACTGTTCTCGATATGGCGAAGTGGGATGCTGCGCTTTACGGCGAGAGACTTCTCAAGAAAACCAGTCTTCAGCAAATGTGGACACCGGTCAGACTCAACAACAACACAACTTATGATTACGGATTTGGTTGGGGGTTTGCGCAGATCAACGGCCATCGAATCATCGAGCACGGAGGCGCGTGGCAAGGATTCACATCATACATCGGTCGCTATGTGGACGATAAAGTCACCGTCATCGTTCTCGACAATTTGACTGGAGGAAACGCGGGCAAGATCGGACGACACGTCGCCGCTCTCTATAACCCCGAACTTGCGCGCAAGTCGATTGCCGACAAGGAGCCGGAAGTCACATCCTTCGTCAAAGACCTGGTGCAAAAGCTTTCAGAGGGAACTTCCGATCCAAATTTGTTCACGACGCAATTACGTGGCGAGATTTTTCCTGCGCGAGCTGAGCGGGTTGCGCGCCTCCTAAAATCCCTGGGTTCGTTGAATAAGCTGGAGCTGGTCGAGCGCGGCGAAAAGGGAGACTTCCGGGTTTATGGTTATCAGCTAACGTTCCAGAATGGTAGTCGGTTTTTGAAAATGAGTTTGACGAAGGAAAGTAAGATTGCCGAGATCGCTTTCATCGACGACTTCTGATTGGTTGCGCAAGACCGGTCATCCGCAGATTACGCCGATTACACAGATTCAGGTTTTAAGCGTGGGTTAATCATTGGAGTGCTCCAAACGGTCGTCGCTAAATCTGCGTAATCTGTGGATAGCATTTTTCGAAACACATCAGTAAGGAAGGATTGAGCGCACTTGAGATTTTTTTTAATACTGGCACTTTCATTTCTGATTCTCGCACCGCAGAGTCCGACGCAACCAATTCCAACTTCTCCACCAACACCGTTGCCACCGCCGACGGTTCACATTGACGACTACCGCGAGTCAACGTCACGCATCATCGGCGCTGCACTGACAAGTGATAAGGCCTACCAGCGTCTCGCTTATCTGACCGACCGCATCGGAAACCGGTTAAGTGGCTCGAAAGCGTTGGAACGCGCCATTGAATGGGCCGTGTTGGAGATGAAGCGCGATGGATTGAACAATGTCCGAGCCGAGAAAGTTATGGTGCCTCACTGGGTGCGTGGCGCAGAGAGCCTCGAAATAACGAGTCCTCTGACGCTGAGGCTTGCAATGCTCGGTTTGGGTAACAGCACTGGAACCGCAACTGAAGGAATCACGGCGGAGGCAGTCGTCGTGCGCAGCTTCGATGAGCTCGACAAATTAGGCGAAGCCGTACGCGGAAAGATCGTCGTCTACAACGCTGCATTTACAAATTATGGCGCCACTGTCGCCTATCGCTTGTCGGGTGCTTCGAGAGCGGCGCGCTATGGAGCAGTCGCCGTCCTTGTCCGTTCCATTACGCCAAGCAGTCTTCAGTCACCTCACACTGGCGCGATGCGATACGACGAGTCTTTGCCGAAAATACCGGCTGCAGCCGTCACCATAGAAACTGCCGAACTCTTACAGCGCATGAATGATCGAGGCGAACACCCAACACTGCGGTTAAAGATGAGTGCGAAGTTTTTGCCTGACGCGGAATCTGCAAACGTCGTCGGAGAGCTCAAAGGCACTGAGAAGGCTGATGAGATCTTACTTGTCAGTGGGCACCTTGATTCCTGGGATGTCGGCCAGGGCGCGCATGATGACGGTGGCGGGTGCATTGTTGCGTGGCATGCTTTGACGTTACTCAAAGAACTCGGTTTAAAACCACGTCGTACGATTCGCGCCGTGCTGTATACAAATGAGGAGAACGGTGGTCGTGGTGGCGTCGCATATCGAGACGCACACCGCGCTGAGTTGGCCAGACATGTTCTGGCAATAGAGTCAGACTTGGGTACGTATCGACCAGTCGGCTTCGGACTCTCAGCGAGCGCTCCAACGCAAGCGCGTGCGAACATGCAGGAGATTGCAAAACTTCTGACGAGCATCCGAGCTGATCACATAGCGGCTGATGGAGGTGGTTCGGATATTGCGCCGCTAATAACGGAAGGAGTGGTTGGCGGAAGTTTCGACGTTGATAGCACGCGCTACTTCGAGATTCATCATAGCGAAGCCGATACGCTCGACAAGATCAGCGCACAAGACGTCGCCTCATGCGTAGCCGCAATGGCTGTTATGATCTACACAGTTGCCGACATGCCACAGTCGTTGAAATGAGAGCGCGCCGCTTCAACGCTCGCAGACTTGAGAACTTTGCTCATTGTGCGAATAGCAACAAGAACAACAGACCCATCATCACGACTACACACGACGCTGCAAGTACCGCGTACAGAGTCCACCTTGAAGTAAGAACAAGATACGACTCATTGGCATCCACCGGGTTGTAATAAACGACAACCTCGTTTGGAAAACCTTCAGCCTTTCGTTGCGCCCATTTCTGCGTATTGCGTTGTGGCAACTGTATGCGCACCGGAAAGATCGAGTTGTTGACGAATTGTCGGCCGCCGACTTCATAGCTGTACTTCACCAGAGGCGCGTAGCGAAACGCCCCGGCACCGAACATCGCGTTACTCGGTTGACATGTCCCGCGTTCGATAACTTTGCCTGGCGTCGTCTTCCAATGGCTAAAAGCCGCTCGGTTCCTTAGCTGCATGAATCCAGTCCAGAGGCCAACGCCTCCAATCAATAATGCGAAAATGCCGGCAATCAAGTTTTCCATTGATGCCCTCGCGTGTTTGGTGTGTCCGATATGCTTATTTAGCTTGTCGCTCAAGCTGCGTAGCAAATCAACGCCTACTCAGAGCCCCAACACCGACAAGCTAAAGCATATCGGACAACAGGGGTACACAACCGAAAATCCGCGGCGTATCATATTTCCTACCCATCAATCTTTCGCAATAAAAAACGACGGAGCTGTAGGCTCTGCGGGCACTTTGACTCGGTTCTTTGCGAGATTGACTGGCTTCGGTGACATCCGTGCAACAGACTTCAACTGTAATGCTGACCACCAAACAGACATTAGAAAGGACATACCATGGCAAACGTGAAACCAATTCCGGACGGTTATCATTCCGTCACTCCCTACTTAATCATCAACGGCGCTACCAAGGCTCTCGACTTTTATAAGAAAGCCTTCGGCGCCACTGAACTGTTTCGCATGGAACACGAAGGAAAGATCGGTCATGCCGAGATGAAAATCGGCGATTCCCCAGTCATGCTCGCTGATGAGCAGCCGGCAATGGGATACGTAGGGCCGGAGAAACTGGGCAACTCCCCGGTGAGTCTCATGATCTACGTTGAAGATGTAGACAAGGTCTACAAAGAGGCGATTTCCTCTGGTGGGACCGAGGTGAAACCTGTGCAGGATCAGTTTTATGGAGATCGTTCAGGAACACTGAAGGATCCATTCGGTCACGTTTGGCACATTGCCACTCACAAAGAGGACGTGGCTCCTGCAGAAATGGAAAAGCGAATCGCTGCGGCACACAAAGCGCACAGCGCATGACCTTAGATTAAAACGGCCTTTGCTTGTGTCGGGGCAGTAGCTCGACTGTTAAGGAGGGCTCAAGAGATTGAATATCGGAGCCTCCCTTACGTCCGGTTACTGCCCTCTCGGTTGCCCATTTATTTAATTACCGGCTCAATTCTTAGACGTGTCCGTCTTCCCACCCAGGTATTTATCAAACCATTCCAGGTTCGCCTTCATCGCCGCCAACTGCATCCTTGGCTCCGTTGGTCCGTGCGGCTGACGCGGCAGGACGAGCATTCGCGTCGGCACGCCTTGAGCTTTGAGCGCACTGTAAAACTCGTAGCCTTGCGAAATCGGAACACGGATATCTGCATCACCCTGCTGAATCATTGTCGGCGTCGTAACGCCTTTGATATTGAACATCGGCGAATGCTTTTGATAGATGTCCATCGCTTCCCATGCCTGGCCGCCCATGTAATCGGGAATGAAGCTTGGAATGTCTGAAGTACCATTGAAGCTCATCAGGTTTGTTACTGGAGCACCTGCCGAAGCAACTTTGAACCGTTTCGTCTGCGTGACTATCCACGACGTCATATAACCACCGTAGCTCCAACCCATCACGCCAAGGCGGTCTGGATCCGCAACACCCATCTCAATCACCTTATCGACGCCAGTCATTAGATCCTGATAATCACCGAAGCCCCAGTCTTTGAAATTTGCGCGCCGGAACTCTGCACCGTAACCACTCGAGCCGCGCGGGTTCACACGAAGGATCGCGTAGCCTTTCGAAGCAAAAGTCGCGAGCGGATAGACTCCACGGCCACCAATGAACGTCTGCTGGAAGACACCTGCAGGGCCACCATGAACGTTTAGTATCAACGGAACACGCTGGCCAGTTTGATAGCCAACCGGATACGTAAGCAGTCCCTCCACATCGCGCCCATCTTTCGACTTCCAACGGATAACTTCTGTCCGACCAACGACGGGGATTTTTAAGTCAGCGTTAGCATGACTTATCTGCCTCGGAGTCAGGTCCGACAACGAAGCCACATAAATTTCGCCCGGTGTATCCGGGGTGTGACGTACTAGGCCAAATGTGTTGCCTGAGCTGTTGAGCTCCACAGCAGTGTATGCGGCCGGCGGAGTTTTGAGTTCCTCAATTCGATCTGCAGCAACGTCAACCGAGTAAATCTGCGACAACGTGCCCTTAGGTTCACTGAAATAAATCCGCTTACTATCGGCAGACCAACCAGCGATCCCCGGTTGTGAATCGAATGATGCTGCGAGAGTCTTTGGCTGACCACCGTTTGCCGGCACGACTTGAATCACTGCGGCCTGCGCCCAACGTGGCGGATTATCCGTCACGATGATGGCGATCGAGTTTCCATCCGGCGAATAAACCGGCGAACTTTCAGCAGCGGCAGTACTGACCAGAGGTGTCACTTTCGCAGTTGCGACCTCGACAATGGAAACGTCTGAAGTCGTCCAGTCGTTGGCGACCGGCGTTTTTGTGAAACCAAAAGCGATTCGCGAACCGTCGGCAGACCAATCAAAACTATCGACGTTGTAGTTGCCGGTCGTGAGTTTGCGTGATTCGCGCTTGCCGTTCGCGTCTTTGTTAACAGGCAGGACGTACAGCCGCGACATCTTCACATTCTCATCAACCCACCGAAAGTCGTTCCTTGCCTTGTCGTTCTTCTCTTCCTCTTCCGTTTTTGCATCAGACATCGTGAAGGCTATGGAACGCCCGTCGGGTGACCATGCAAAATATGTCACGCTGCTTTTGACATCCGTCAAAGCTTCAGCCTCGCCACCATTCACGCTCAAGAGATAGAGATTGTTCTTGTTGTCCTTGCGGTTTGAAGTAAAGGCTATCCAATTACCATCAGGCGACCATCGCGGATTTGAAGAGGACTTCTCTCCAAATGTTAGCTGAGTGTTCTGTTTACCATCAGTGGTAGCTAACCAAATCTGAGTTACATACTCACTGCGATCCGGGGTCATCGCGGCTTCAGAAACCGTGTAAGCCACTCGCTTACCATCTGGCGAAACTCTGGGAGCGCCCACAACTCGGATCTTTACCTGAAGTTCCGGATCCCACGTGGTCTGTGCGAAGACTGCAGTGGCAAACAAGACGACAAGGATAGTTACTTTTATCAATTTCATGACTGTTCTCCTGGATAGGGGGTAAGCGTGTTGCAGCAGGCCGTCGATTGCGAGACCTTTTACTAACGAGTAACGGGAAAGTCAACGCAATCGCGGCGATCATGATCAGAAATAGAAATACAAGTCCGGTTATGACTCGTAGTCTCGGCGTCAACTGAAGGGTAAAGCACCTGGCTTCGGAACGGCACTCAGAATGCCGCTTAAGAGGCACAGACTTCATTCTGTCTGTGCCCTCTTTATTGACAATCCTCTATGCAGCCAATAGTTTTACCTCGCTTTAACCATCCAACTCCACGAGGTCTCCCATGCTCAGATCAGATATTGTTAGTCGAACACTATTCAGCCTGGCCTTATTCCTTCTCATCGTTTCCGTGTCAACTGCATGTCAAACACAGTCGGCGCCTGCGACTTCCACAGACACACGCGCGGCTGACGAAGCGTCCCTTCAGACTGCTGAGAGCGAATGGTCCAAAGCGGCTGGCACAAAGGATGTGGATAAGACGGTGGCCTTTTACAGCGAAGATGCAGTTGTGTTGCCACCAAACAGTGCTGTCTTGACTGGCAAAGGTCCGATTCGCGCAATGTGGAAAAGTATGCAGGAAGCCTCGGGTTTCAGCATCCACTGGCAAGCTACGAAAGTTGAAGTCGCTCGTTCGGGTGACATAGGTTACACCAGGGGATCGTATGAATGGACGAAAGACGATTCCAGTGGCAAGCCCATGACTGAAAAAGGCAAATACCTCGAAGCGTGGAAAAAGCAAACTGATGGTAGCTGGAAGTGTGTGGCGGATATGTTCAGTTCTGATCTGCCTCTGACTACCGCAACCGAAAGCAAAGCTGCGAACCAGAAGAGTAAGTAGCAGAAATGCCCGAGAGAGCGTTCTCAGTTGTTTCCTCAAAAGTGCTCGAGCTCTTAAGTCACCAAAATAGTTCCATGCTCAAGACTAACGCATGAAAGCCAATAGACATTTCATTCCGGCGTTTATCGTCGCGCTGCTTATGATTCTCACCGTTACTCATGCGGGGACGATACAGATGCCAGTTAACAACCAGAAATCTGATCAACCATCACCAAGAACTGATCAGAACTCGATGATTGCTCATCAACAGTTGTTGGAAAAGGCAAGGCAAGGTCACATCAACATCTACTTCGAAGGCGACTCCATTACGAGACGCTGGGGCACAAGTGACGAACAGTACAAACATTTTCTCGCAAACTGGCGCGAGAATTTTTTCGGTTGGAATGCCGCGGACTTTGGGTGGGGTGGAGATACTACTCAGAATATTTTATGGCGCCTCAATAATGGCGAGCTTGATAACGTCAATCCAAGGATTATTGTGTTGCTGGCCGGCACAAATAATGTTGGTAAACAATCTCCGCAGGTGAATGATCCCAGAGTCAGCGAGATCCCGCGTGGCATCAAAGCCATTCTTGATGTGTGCAGAAAGAAGGCTCCGCACGCCACGATCATCCTCATGGGGATCTTTCCTCGCAATGACAACATGGCAGTGATGCCAATCATCAACAGCATCAATCAGCAAATAGCCAAGTTTGGCGATGGCAAAAGGATCCGATATCTCAACATAAACGACAAATTGGCTGATAAAGACGGAAAGCTCTTTGAGGGAATGACAGTGAACGATGGCCTGCACCTCGATCTCAAGGCCTATCAAGTTTGGGCCGACGCACTAAAACCAATCTTTACAGAACTGCTTGGGCCACCCGCGAAAGAGGATCACGCTCCACCGCCAACGGGAGACCCGAGCGCTAAAAAGCCGTCGTGATCTTTCCATGTGTTGAATTATCTTCTCTGCGCAATCTCAGCGTCCTCTGCGTCTCGGCGGTAATTTAGATTCTGGACAAGCCAAACCTAAATGCTTTTCGAAATCCCTTCACTGAGACACCGACCGACTAAACCCAATTTGCAAATCATGAACATGAGACTCAAAACTATCCTATTAGTCTGGGCCACTCTGATAACTTCAGGCCCCTTGCAACTCTTTGGGCAACAAAACCTACTGCCACACCTTCGCAAACAAGGAACCGCCACACAGCTCGTTGTCGACGGTAAACCCTTTCTCGTTCTCGCAGGAGAATTGGGGAACTCGAGTTCATCAAGCGTTGAGAACATGCGCCCGTTCTGGCCCAAACTCGCCGGGCTGAATCTCAACACCGTACTCATGCCTGTTTACTGGGAACTCATCGAGCCAACTGAAGGAAAATTCGATTTCACTTTGGTCGACGGCCTCATCCAGGACGCGCGCAAACATAAACTCCGCCTGGTGCCTTTGTGGTTTGCCTCCTGGAAAAACAGTATGTCGAGCTATGCACCTGCCTGGGTAAAAACAAATCAACGACGCTTTCCCCGTTCGCAGGACAGGAACGGAAACGGCATGGAAATCCTTTCCCCTTTCAACCAGGAAAACGCCGACGCTGATGCGCGCGCGTTTGCCGCGTTTATGCGTCATTTGCGCGAAGTGGATGGAACCGAACACACAGTCATCATGATCCAGGTCGAGAACGAGATCGGTATGATTCCGGATTCGCGTGATCGTAGTGCTGAAGCAAACACACTCTTCACTCAGTCCGTGCCGGTGGAGTTGATGAGTTATTTGCAACAGCACAATGAAGAACTCATTCCTGAGTTTCGTGCCGTATGGGCGGCAAGTGGTTTCAAGAGTCGAGGCACATGGGAAGAAATCTTTGGCAAAGGTGCGGCAACAGATGAGATTTTTATGGCCTGGTATTTTGCGCGCTATGTGAACCGTGTCACCGATGCAGGTAAAAGTGAATACGCGCTTCCAATGTTTGTGAACGCGGCGCTAATCCGACCTGGTTATCAACCGGGACAGTATCCAAGCGCAGGCCCGCTGCCTCACTTAATGGACATCTGGCGCGCCGGCGCTCCGAAAATTGATTTCCTCAGCCCGGATATTTATTTCCAGAACTTTGCTGAGTGGGTGCGCAAATATCAGAGGTCCGGCAATCCTCTTTTCGTTCCTGAAGCACTGCCTGGCCCGATCGATTCGGTCAACGCTCTCTACGCGATTGGTCAACACGATGCGATCGGGTTTAGCCCATTCAGTGTTGAGTCTCTGGACGAAGCGACGAGCGACTCGCTCAAGCAGAGTTATGATCTGCTAACACAACTCGCTCCGTTGATTCTCGAACACCAGGGCAAGGGTGAGATGGCCGGCTTGTTACCCGAAGGTCCCGAGCAACGCCTGCCACAACAGCTGCGATTAGGTGATTACATTTTGAACGTGACTTTTGAACGTCAGCTTACACAACCGTCGGGTCCGCAGAATCCCGGCGTACAAACAGCTGCAGGTTCTCAGTCGTCAACTATCCTCTCAGGAGGACTTGTAATTGTGACTGGCCCAAACGAATTCGTATTTGCGGGTACCGGTCTAACTGTGACGTTTGAAGTCGAGACTCCAGGCGATCCTATCGCGGGTATACTTGCCGCTGATGAAGGTCAATATGCGAACGGTCAATGGATTCAGGGCCGACGATTGAACGGCGACCAAACTCATCAAGGTCGCCATCTGCGTTTGCCGCCTGGCAGGTTTGGAATCCAACGCATCCGGCTCTATCGTTACAGATGAGGCAACTACAGGCAGATAACAAATCGAACTAAAATGTTCTGGTTTGACCTTAGCTACATGGTTTGTTGAGGTTGTTTCTAAGAACTCACTTCTTAAACAGATTCGCGAACGCCTGACGGGCATCCGTTGGAGCTCCTGAAGAAGTTTCCCGCTCAACAACTGTACGCGGTGCAAACAATTCGCATGTGTTGCGTGCGTTCTTGTTCACTATTCGTTTAGAGATCGGTTTACTACATTCGAAATGTGCGCCTGGATCGAAATAGTTGCACTGACGGCAGTTGTGAAGTTCGACTTTGCATTTTGTGCAAGTAGTGTCAAAGGCAATTTGCGCCGGGGCCTTTGCTCCGCACGCGGCGCACTTCACGGTCTCATTGAAAGCCATCATCCGTGGCGAACGTGGCCCTTCACGATCGCGAGGTGGTAACTGGGTCTTTGATTCAGATGATTGCGGTTTGGATCTTGGCGACTCGCGATCGCTATCCATGTAGCCGCGGTGACGATACTTGCGGTCGCTCATTTTTGTGACTCCTGCAAGCGGAAGTTGTTTCTTTCAAAATGTGGATGGTGGAGTAAAAGGGACGCGTCAAATCATACGTTAACTTCAAAGATCGCGACAGGGCTGGCACTTGTAGAGGCGGCATTCCTACAAAATATCCTCTTCCCTAAATTGAATGACATTGCCGTCGGGATCAGTTGCGTCACACGCGCGAAAACCACGGCCTGCCCACTCCGCGCTCTGCGGACGTAATTGACCTCCCAAAACCGCAGCTTTTTTCCGAGCCTCTGACAAACTTGCCACGGAAAAGAATGGCTTAATGTAACTGTCCTCGCGAACGCGTGGCGGATTGCTGACCGCTGGCTCCGATGGAAGCGAATGGATTACGAGTTCGAAAGTATCGGATCTCAGGACAGTGATCTGGTCATCTGCGAAGGAAACAGCCAGTCCCGTCATCCCTTCGTAGAATTTTGCTAAACGTGTGTGGTCTCCAGTAAAGATGACCACGCCTGGCCTGATGTTAGTAGACATACGATCACCTTCTACGGTTTTATTAGCTCCTTGTAACCCTCGGGAGAATCAGGATGACGATACTTGTATAACTCGGCTACGGATTTTTCGACTTGCGAACGAGTAGCTCCGTAAGTGTTGTTAATCGCTGTCAGTTTGAGGAATGTAACCCAACGATCAATCGTCGCGTCTGCCGCGTCAGTCAATTCTTCCAGCACCGTTTTCACTTGAGAACGTTGCACGGGGGAGTTCCTCTCGGCCTCAGGAATTGTCCGATACCTCTCGACTGCTTTCAGATATCTGTCCTGGTAGATTCTGCCGCTGGAGAAAAAACTAAGAGCATTCTCAGCGTCGGTTCTGCAAGCCTTCTCGTAATACTCAAGCGCTTTGTCCGGATTCTTTTTTCGTTCTTCAATGCCACCCAAAACCTGATAGAAGTAAGTCAGCGACTGGTTCCGGTTCCATTGCAGATCATTAGCTGGTTTCTTGCCAGACTCGATTAGCTTAACAGCTCGCCGGGTAAACGTTTCCGCCTCGGTCGCGTGCGCGTAGTTCGGCGGCTTGGCGTTCAACTCATTCGTGATCAAATGCAGGGCGAGTGTGATCACGTAGTTAAGGTTATCCGGCTCTGCCCCCAGCGCCTCGTTCCCAAGACTGATCATCGCATCAGTGTTTCGTTCACGGTACGCGATGTTAAATAGTTTGGCGCGGGTCGCAGGTACCCACTTGTTTAAGTATGCAGCGTACTTGCCATTGGGAAATTCTTTGAGGTACTTCTTTCCTAATTCAAATGATGCAGGCAAATCATTCGCGGCGTTTGCTTCGAACCAAACCCGGTAAGTAGCATCGTCACGGTCTTGCTGAGAGGTTTGCTCAATGCCGTCATGTTCAATCGCGGTTTCGCGAAGGTGATGGAACGCACTCGCAGAACTCGCAGCTTGAGACAGTAAAGCCAGAACAAAAAATCCGACTGTTTGCCACATCAGATGTTTTCGTATCATTTCTCGTATCATTGGAAATCTAAATGTAAGGTTGGACTTTGTCCACTTTTGGAGTGCGGCGCCCCCGCGCCGCTTTGGCAATCGAAACTACCATAAGTGACAGAGGGGTTTCAGAATTCCGAAAGACTTACCAAAGCGGTGCAGGGCACCGCACTGCAAGGAGCTAAACATGGACCTGAAAGACATCACACATCTCTTCAACTACACAGAGTGGGCCAATGACCTGGCGATGGAGGCAGCTAACAAACTATCCAACGAAAATCTGCGCCGCGAAGTGGGCATTAGTCACAAATCAATATTTGGAACGCTGGTGCATATGGCAGGCGCTGAATGGGTCTGGCTAGAACGCTGGAATGGCAGGTCTCCTCTAAAAGATGAGGCGTGGTCTCAGTGGTCTACTGAATCATGTACTGACCTTGCTACGTTGAAAGAGCGTTGGAGAAACGTTGTCGACGGACGTTCGAAGTATGTTTCAAAGTTGGACGAGTCGAGACTGGCGAGTGATTTAGGATTCAAACTGCTCAGCGGAGATGCCAGTTCTATGCAGCTCGTCCATCAAATGCAGCATGTCGTGAATCACGCGACGCTCCATCGCGGCCAGGTTGTCGGAATGATTCGTCAACTGGGTATCGATCCGCCGTCAACTGATTTGCTCTTCTATGTGCGGCGAGAAATATCACCTAAATAGGGATCTCAGACTTGAGATCTCAGAATGTCCGATAAGCTTTAGCTTGTCGTTACCCAGGCGAAATGCAACTAGTAACCGACAAGCTAAAGCTTATCGGACATCCTCAATCTGAGATTTGAGATCTCGACACGACTACCCGGCGCGGCGCTCGCGCGGTTTCCTAACGGGCGCTTCAA
This sequence comes from Pyrinomonadaceae bacterium, assembly GCA_035257465.1. Lineage (GTDB taxonomy): Bacteria > Acidobacteriota > Blastocatellia > Pyrinomonadales > Pyrinomonadaceae > PSRF01. Next base: position 13,118 of record DATEXA010000395.1, read on the forward strand.
CTGGCAACTGATCTTTGCATAGCTCTAGCACCTCGATCGTCGTTAACCCCGTTTGCGCGGCTTCGTTAGTATTAACCTCCAGCGCTTCTTCGGCGGGATTTAAGACATCTGGACCAGTTAGCAACCTGGGTTTTGCGTAACCACCGCCGCGGCTGAGTATGCCCTCCACGGCCTTTTGAGCAAACGCGGGATTTTTAGTATGCGCGTAGGCATAAGCCGCCAGTCGTGGTCCGCTCTGTTCACTGAGTACATAGCGCCCATCTCCGCCTTCGGTACCTGTCGTCTTATCGAGTGTAAGCACTTCGGCGGGTGCACCACCGATACGGCAATACTGCAACCACGCAGTCGCAAAATCTTTCCGACTTAACAAAGGCACGAGTTCGAACATTACTTCTCCGCCGCCCATAATCGTCGCCAGGTTATAGCTGGCTGGCACGGCAGCTTTTGTCAGCGGATCGCGGATAGCGGTTAGCTTGCCTGTCGCCATGTCGTAACCAACAACCTGCGCACCACCGCCTCCACGCAGTGGGCCAATCGCTCCACCCGGAATATCGGGATTGAGACCGCTGCGCTGCCCAGTTTGCAGCCAGAACGGCATCGCGATAATCGAGTCAACGCCGGCGAGAATTCGATCTCGCCATTTTGTATCTGCAGTGCGCTCCCACTCTGTCATCCAATTTCCGGCAAGCGCGAACCAATCAGGACCGATGCGCATTCGTACGGCAAACTGGGGCTCGCCCGGAATCGGAGGTGACGCGATGCGCATTGGATCAAATCTCGCGATGGCCTCGTCTGTGTGGGCCGTCATGCGCATGATGTCGCCAGTTCGTTCATCGGTTGTCAGATAGTAGTAGGGTCGCCAGTGTGCGGCCTGACTAATGCGCGCTTCCTTCGAACCACAACCCCACTTGACCACATTGTGACGCGAACCTAATCCAGCCATTGGCCCAATGGAATAAACGTTTGTTTCGCTCGTGTTGCGCGTGAGGGCTTCGGCGAGACGGAAAACATCACCACGACCTGTACGCAGAAAGCTGTACCAAAGCCAGAGCGGAGTTCCCAGCTCTGTGTTGTCCCACGCGTGGCCGCCCCAGTCGTAGTGCCAAACATGACGTGGTGCTGAGTAAGAGTGCATGAAATCGCCGAACTGCCAGAAACCATACCAGTGACGCGAGTCCACTTGTTTCGAGTAATAAGCGAGCACTTCATCGAGGCCATCCTCGATGGCTTTCTTAAAGGGAGTAGATCGATCAGGCAAACTCCACACGCCGAAGATCCCGGTCGAATGAATGTAAGCGGGTGTTGTTGCTAACAATGGCAACATACTGCCAGCTTGAGCTTGAGCGACTGCTGTCGTTCGCGGAGGCAGCGATGAAGCACTCGGATAAAGCGTGAACTCGCTAGTACGTGACACTCCATAAGCTGTACTCATCCCAGGTTGAACATCTTCGTACGAGGCGGCGAGACCGTGCGCGACCAGATCGTAATGACGCATGTCCATCTGTGGACCATCGGGAGACCAAAGCCACGCCGTGAGATCAGCAAGTGGACTACTCGCATGTCGAACTTCGAGGCTAGCCGGGTAGGATTGCCAGAAATTCTTAACGCTCAAAGCAAGTCCTCCCGTGAGGTCTCCAACAAACGCAAGCCCTGAAGCGCGCTTGCCCGCTGCGGATGAAAGCCAGGTGCTCTTCGGATTCGTTCGTTTCACAATCGTGAATCCTTCTGGAGTCGTCTGCGCTAGTTTGAAGTCATCCCAAATCGCGTTTTGTTCAAACTCACCACGACCAGTGAAAGGTTGGCCCATTTCCTGTGCAACACTCCCACCTCCCGGTTGCAGGGGTTCAGACCATACGCCACCATCAGCCCCGACGAATCGCACCGTACGGTTTCTTGCTTCCTCGCGAAGCGGCACTCCGAACTGCGCACCGAGTCCGCGCACGAAATCTTTTTCCTGATCGCCATCGAAAGTTATCGTATGAACCATCCGCACTGCCGTTTGACCACTATAGAAATAGAGACGAACGATGAACGGCAGCCACTCACGGCCGGACGTCGCTCCTCTATGAACTCCCTCAACCTTCACCACTGCACGTACTGGCCCAGACTGCTCCACAATTACTTTTTTGACTCGACTAAGAAACTTTTCGCGAGAAGGTGAGTCTTCAGGATTCGTCTGAGGTCCGTTCTGTAAAATGCAAACAAGCTGTCCGGCGCCAACGACTGACCGACCTTCGACAGTCATCGAGTCAATAAGATTCGCACTTCTAGCAGCAGGGATCACGCATTTGAGTGAACCAGTATCGACCGTAACCTCATTGCCATTGTTTGTGACCTTAACTGAACCAGACACTGCGGAGCGACCGGCGGACAAAGTCAAAGAGTTTGACACGCCAGCAGGTACGACCGTTGCAAACCCGATCCACTTGAGCGAGCCGTCAGGCCAATATGCGAGTGGCCACGATTGCAAAGGCAACTGTTGCCCGTTCGATGTTAAGGCGAAAGTATCGTTGCGCTGGACGGACCCTTGTGGCCAGGGAACACCAAAACTCACTCCTGAATCGAGTGCCAGCGGTTTCCCGTCAAGCAATTGGAGGGACACTGTTCCCGGCGCTGTCTTGCTTTCAGGAGTTGAAGGCGTGTTGGCGATGACAGCCTCGACCATCTTCGGCAAAGTCAGACCAGCACTGGCGGCGAGTGTGGAGGCTTTTAAAAAGCGTCGGCGTGAAAATGGAGTCTTCATAGACGCGGAGTTTACAATCTCTCTCGCGACTTAGGCCACTATCAAACTTTTGAATTGGTCTGAGATCAGTGAGTGATCTGATCCCTCGCCGGAAAGCGCTGGCTGGGGTGATCTAACTTAACTTCATCATCGTTCCACTCTTCCACTGCCCGCCACGCTGCTCCGATCGCTTCGATGACAGCGTCTGGTCGGGCATGAGGAAGTTGGTGCCCTGTCAGCGGTAACACGACAAGTTTTGAATGCGGAATCGTTTTGTGAAGTGTGTAGGCATGGCTCTTTGGTTCGAGGAGTAGATCGTCAGCGCCAGTGACAATCACCACGGGAATCTTTATTGCCGAATAGTGTGGACTCAGAAGTTTGAGACTCGCGGCGAGTGTCCTTTCATCGTAAGCACAGGCCCTAACTTGATCGGGCCGCGTCCACAACTCTGCGGACCGCTGTACGTAGTCTTCGTTCACCGCTTGAGGATGGTAGGCCTCCTTCAAACTATTCTTCACAAGCGCGCGTCCGAGTAATGGCGTCAAAGTATTAACAACAAACTGACCTAGTACGGGTACGTGTGGAAGAAGAGACCACCATTCGGCATTGGCACTCGGATAAGCGGCCGGTGCTAACAAGACAATTGACGAAAACTCGTCTTGATTAGCAACTGCTGCTGCAAGTACAAGTGAACCACCCCAGGAGTGTCCTACCAACACCGGTTTCTCGACACCGAGTTTGCGCAACGCATCCCGAATAATGCGAGCCTGAACTTCAACAGTGGTCTTCACGGAGTCATGACGGTCACTGTAACCGTGACCGGGACGATCGATGGCGATGACATGGTTCGATTCAGATAGTTTTCCAACCACCGCGAGTGTGTAATCCTGATGCGAACCAGGGTTCCCGTGAATCAGCACCACAGGCCGACCTGAACCTGCGCTCACATAGTTCAGCTTAAGGCCATCCACCGAAACAGATTTTCTTTCGTAAGAATGCTCCACCAGGTTCGACGGAAGAAGAACTGGTACATTTTTTCCTCCATCGTGTCTTTCGATCACCGAAGGCGTTTTCACAATAGCGCGTGACGAATCCTTTGCTGAGGTCATGCGTTGCCACCCTCTGCTGATCTGTCGAGCGATCAGGGTGGATGGGCCTGCGGGCACGGTGGCCTTGACGATAGCACCCAGGACGCGCGGCGGAGCTGTGAGGTTTTGTGATAGCAGGATGTACTCGCTTTCCCACCAAGTCGGTGCGAATTTGGCCTTAAAGCGTCTCACCCCGTCGAAGTTGTAGAAGATTGAGAAGCTAGCAGCAACGATCCGAACGAATGTCGAAAGCAACAGGCCGCTGTCCACGTCCGGATCTGTAGGACCTTCCCTTGCCATCGGCGCGGTGCCCAGCGTCGCAAGCTTGGCGCCGTCGCGCCTGAGCAACTCGAGCACTTCGACAACGAGAAGATCAGTAGTCCCATTTGGGGCGTCTGGCCGCCGCAACACATCCTCAAGGTACCAGCCATCGCGCGCCGGAATTGGACTAGCAGCAAGAAAGCCGACCAGTTTTCCGCTCGCATCCCGCGCAGTGAAATACTTTTTTCTTTCTTTGTGCTCGAAGAGGTCCACTGAGAAAAGCCAGCCGAACTTAAGCGCGCTTCGGCGCGTCGTCAGCCAACTCTTACAAACGCAACTCGTTTCTCTGATCAGCTTTTCATCAACTTTGTCTACTACCGCTACTCGTACACCGGCACGACGAGCCTGGTTAACACCGGCTCGCGCTTTCTTCGCACGGTCACCACGGGGAGCCCACGTCGCAAGGTCAAAGTAAGGTGCCGCTCCGACCTTGATGGCGCGCAGCCCTACTCGTCTGCTGAGTCGTGCAAACCGCTGGGTTGCAGGCATGAATCCAACAATTCGGCCACGTGCACGACTAGCCCGCAAAAAAGAGTCGGCTACATCTGCAAGCTTCTCCGCGCTTGTAAGTGGGTCACCCGTCACCAACCGTACTTTGCCAAATTCGTTGTAGCTCACCGCCCCTTCCGTTTCCGGACAGGACCAGATGCGGGTCTCTGGTGCAATACCAACCAGCGCATGTGCGTTGTATCCGAATAATTGCTGAAGTCGTAGAAGCTCTATGCGTGGATCTGGAAAGAGGACGCGGTGTGCATGGCGAATGCGCGTCTGGAGGTATCGACCAGCCACGCTGACTCCGCCACCGGCAGCAAACAACCACAAATGGTGACTGACGAAATGGAGCAAGGTTAGATTCTAACTATGGTTTGGATCCTGAAGGGAGTCTGCCGGAATTAGAACGGAAAGGGCTTGTGAAGTCAAACCAGGGACGATCATCCGCAGATTACGCAGATTTTTTCACGGAAAGAGTTACTAACTAACAGTTTTTAAAGTGAATCTGTGTAATCTGTGGATGTCATTTTGGTTTTGAAATCCGTCACTTGGAGCATTGGTTCATGCCGGTAAGGACGCGGAAATTAGTACTCGTCGCAGCTGTTGTCGCTGTTTTCATTCTGTTCGGATTGGTGCTTGCGCGGAACTGTCCGAACGCCGGAATCGCATTCACCAGTAATGCACGAAATCTGCACCGATTGAAAAATAGAACTGCTTTTCCGCAAGTGTCTGACTTCGATCCGGAAACCACACTCGATGCCCTGCTTCAACCAGGTGACGACCGGAATCGGTGGTCGACCGATCATGCCGCCAGAATTCAGGGTGAAGTGATCGACGTCGCTTATGCGCGACCAGAAGCGACGAACTGTTTCAGTCCCTGTCGTCGTGACGTCCACATTCTGATAGCGAAGCGAAAAGGTGCTGCAAAGAACGAGGAGGTCGTGTTGGAGTTGACGCCAAATCTACGAGAGTGGGCGACGGCACGAGGAATCGATTGGTCTGAACAAACTCTACAAGCGCAGTTAGTTGGCCACTGGTGTGAATTCGAAGGGTGGTTATACTTCGACGTCGGTCATGCCGAAGAGTCCGAGAACACTGCTCCTCACAATCCACCGAACTGGCGCGCAACTGCCTGGGAGATTCATCCGGTGACGAAGATTAGGGTGATTAGATAGGTCGATGTTCGCGTTCGTGCTTCGTAGTTTGTGCTTTGTGCTTGGTTCGAGTGTGCCCTTCCCTACCTGACAACTGGGTGGACGGGTACTCAAGAAGAGACGGCCGCATCTAGTTTTTTGGATTACCGTTCAAAATTTTGTTGCCTCACCTAACGGTCGAGCATATACTGCGCCCACTTCAAGCGGTTTATCCTTCAAATTTTGATCCTTTAGAAAACTTATCAACACCTGATCTATCGAGAGGAGGTCACGTGCGACGCTTTGCTCCCCAGCTCTTCGCGCGCAACTTTTTTGTATCCCTCTGATGTTTGTCTCGATCTCCAATGCCCATGGTCAGTACTCGATTGAGCGACACACCAGTCAGGAACAGGTTCAAAATCTAGAGTTGCTAGTCTCGAATGTGCGGCGGGGTATCAATCAGGAACCGCGCCAGAGACAGCAACCCCAACTTTCGGTTCGAGACGACTTCCGCAAGTTGCAGTTAGTAAACAATAATTTAATGATGCGAATGTTTGTCCGCTCTTCATTCGCCACTCAGGAAATCACTCAGAAGGAGGTTAGATCCAAGCTCGGCGAAATCAAAAAAATCGCTAAACGACTGAGACTCGACCTCGCTATTCCTGAAGTTAAAGGATCGGAAACTTCATATAACGTGACGTTGTCTCCGGGCCTACTTCTATTGGATAGAGCAGTCATGAGCTTCGTTGGGAGTCCACTGTTTGAGCAGCCGAGAGTTATCGATGCGGAACTGGCTTCGCGGGCCAAAAGAGATCTTAATGAGGTTTTGCTGCTCAGTGATTTCCTTCGCAAACTCACGAAAGAAGACTAGGCAAGCGGGCATTTTGGTGGAAGTACTGACAGGTCACGATGCGAATCTTAATGCATCGCAACCGTACCTTTCTTCGCCTTCACGCGCTTGAACAGAAATACAGCAGGTATACACAAAAAACTCAGAAACGCTAGCAGACGAAAATTGTCGATGTACGCCAAAACCATCGCTTGCTTAGCAACCATTCCATAGATAGCAGCGAGACCCTGCTGATTCTGAGCCGCTCCAGCTTGCGCTAATCCCTGCAACCTCTCCTGCAATACCGGATTGTACGGATTCACGTTTCTCACCAGAGTAGCCTGGTGAATTTGACCGCCTCGGGCAAGCATCGTCGTCATGGCTGCAATACCCAGACTGCCGCCTGTGTTACGCATCAAATTAAACACGCCCGAAGCGTTTCCCATCTGTTCGTTTGGCAATGTTCCCATCGCCATCGTGGTGAGTGGAACGAAGATGAAACCCATCGCAAAACCGCTGACAATGCCCGGCAAAACAATACTGCTCGACGAGATGGTCAGGTTGATATCACTAAACATCAACGTCGCATAGCCAAGCACCAGGAATCCAAACGTCACCAGATACCGTCCGTCGATCTTCCCGATTAAGCGCCCGACCAGAATCATCGAGGCGATGGAGCCAAAACCACGTGGACTTACCGCCATCCCACTCTGCAATGCTGGATAACCAAGCAAGGTCTGTAGGAACAGCGGCAACAGTGCAATTGTCCCGTAAAGAACGACACCCAATACGGTCATTAGGCTTGTCCCAACGGCGAAGTTACGATTCTTCAAGACACGAAGATCCACAATCGGTTCTTTAGTGCTCAACTCCCAAATTACAAACGCTACCAGTGTGACAACTGTAAAGATCGTGGCTGCGGTGATGAGTGATGAAGCGAACCAGTCTTCTTCCTGACCTTTGTCGAGGACAAGTTGCAATGTCCCCAGACCAATCGCCATCAACGCAAAGCCAAGCCTGTCGATTCTGCCAGGCCGCTGATTGCGGATGTACGGCGGATCCTCGATGAACATGTTTGCCATGAACACCGCGAGAATCCCGATCGGAATATTGATGTAGAAAATCCAACGCCAGGAATAATTGTCTGTGATCCATCCGCCAAGTGTTGGCCCAATGATCGGCGCAACAACCACACCCATACCGAACACTGCCATGGCCGAACCGCGTTTTTCAGTCGGAAAGCTTTCCATCAAGACTGCCTGCGCGATCGGTTGCAAGGCGCCGCCCCCTGCTCCCTGAAGAATGCGAGCAACAATCAACATTCCCAAACTTGCTGCAGCCCCACAAAGCGCAGACGAAGCGGTAAAGATGATGATGCAGATGATCAGAAAGCGCTTGCGACCGAAATAGCGACCCAGCCAGTTTGTAGTAGGAAGAATGATCGCGTTCGAGACCAGGTAACTAGTCAACACCCAGGTTGATTCTTCGGTTGAGGCTGAGAGGTTACCGGCGATGTGAGGTAGCGCTACGTTCGCGACAGAGGTATCGAGCACTTCCATAAACGTCGCGAGCATCACCGCAGCAGCAATCAGCCATGGATTGAAGCTTGGGGTCCAAACACCCGGTGCAGCTGCCGATGGCTGTTTGCTGAATCGAGCGCGCAGTGATTCGCTCACACTACTCACCTAACTTTTACCTCAGGCACGACGGACATTCCTGGGGCGAGGAGGTGGCGCGGATCCGGTGGTTCGTCAAATACAATCTTCACCGGCACCCGCTGCACAACTTTGACGTAATTACCGGTAGCGTTCTCAGGCGGCAACAAACTGAAACGCGAACCTGTGCCGGACTGGATACTGTCGACATGTCCTTTAAAAGTCTTGTCGGGATAAGCATCGACAACGATCTCCACAGGTTGACCCCGTTGCATGGGTCCGATCTGACTCTCTTTGAAGTTTGCTGTCACCCAAACATCACCGGGAACGATGGCCATCAACGGCTGGCCCGATTGAACCAGCGCTCCCTGTTCGACGGACTTCTGTGTGACGCTGCCAGTGTCTGGCGCATAGATCTTGGTATAGGAGAGTTCGAGTTCCGCCTGTGCGACAGCAGCTTGCAGCTGCTCAAGTGACGCGCCTGCTGTCTGAGCTTGCGCTTCACTAACCGCGACTTGTTGGGTGCCCGTGTTGGCCTGGGCCAATCTACCTTGTGCTTCCTGCACCTGTGCCTGAGCTGCAGTGATCTGGGCTTGAGCTTTGCGCGCGTTCTCCGCACTGGCATCGTGTGACGCGAGCATTTCGCTGACCTGAGACTGAGCAGCAGCAACCTTGTCGACAGCAGCACGGAGTTGCGCGTCTGCTGTTTTTGCTGTGGCAATCGCCTGATCCAAACGTTGCCGCGAAACCTCGTCTTTGTTGTACAGCTCCTGATACCGCGCTACATCTGCCTCCGCTCGAGCGACCTCGGCTTGCGCCGCATTCACTTGCGCTTGTGCTTGCTGCAAGTTCGCCTGTGCGGTATTGACTGTCGCGCCTGCCTGACTAACTCGTGTCCGGTCGGCGGCCGCCTGGGCTCGGGACACCGTAACTCCTGCACTAGCCTGGTGCACAGTGCCTGTGGCTTGCTGCACATTTGCCCGCGTGTTTGCACGAGTGAGTTCAATTCCAGTACGAGCTTCCTTCAAGCGAGCCTCACCAGCTGAGAGTGCGGCCTTAGCCTGATCGAGTCGAGCCTGGTAATCGCGTGGATCAATTTCAACGAGGAGGTCACCTTTATTCACTTTTTGATTGGAGTCGAAATAGACCTTGACTACATAGCCGGAAACTTTGGGGCTGACCTGAGTAATGTGTGCGTCGATGAATGCGTCATCAGTGGATTCATGACTGCGCGCGTATAGCCAGTAACGCGTGCCCAGAAGTGCGCTTACCAGGATCACTATGACAGCAGCGATAAGGAAAGCAGGACGGCGGTAAAGCGGTACTTTGCGAGTGTGTTCTGGTATTTCGACAGGCGGGAGCGGATCTCCGTGCTCGTTAAGAACAACTCCCTTCTGGGGTGGAGCAGGTTGCTCGGTACTCGGCTGTTCCTCTTTTACTTCCCCTTGTTCGTCTTCGATAACTGTACTCATGATCTTCTAGTGCGTTCTAAGAAAACTCTCTTGCTCACCATCTAAACGTCTCCGCTCTTCCCAGCGACGCCGCGAGGTTCAGTCGCGCGGCGTTGTAAATCGCAAGTGCTTCAACCTGCGCTGCTCTCGCATTAGCCAACGACGTTTGCGCATTGACCACCTCGAGATTGTCTCCGACTCCCGCGCGAAACCTGTCGCGTGACATTTCCAGCTCACGCTGAGCCAGCTGAAACGACTGATCTGCCGCTCGCACACGTTCAACGCTCGTACGAAGAGTTGATAGAGCCAAGCGTACATCTTGTTCGACCTGACCACGAACACTACCTAACTGCAGCTGAGCTTCGTGCTCACGGCTTGTCGCAACGGTCAAACGCCCAAGTGTCAACCCGCCGTTGAAAACTGGAACGTTCAATTGCACAGCAACGCGCCGAGTCGGCAATGCCGTGTCAGTCGGCGTAATTCCACTCACACCGTAGTCACCAACAAACTGCAACGATGGCAGGAGTTCACCCTTAACGGCCTTTCGTTCGAGACTCAACATACTTACTTGCATCTCTGAGATCAGCACCTCCGCGCGGTGAGATAGCGCATCGGAGACTGCTGTGTCTGTTTGCGGCAACTGCTCCGGTGTAAACGCGAGGGCATCTGTAAGTAGCAGCGGTGATCCCAGTGGCACGCCGATGACACGTTGCAAGTCGAGACGCGCTTGTTCGGAAACGGTCTGCGCCTGGGCCAAACCAACACGTTCCTGGGCCAGTCGTGTTTCGGCTCTGGTTACATCAACACCAGTTGCAACTCCTGCTGTATGTTGGTCCTGAGCAAGTTGAAAGAGAGCTGTTGCTAAGTCGACATTTGCCAGTGCGGCAGCAACATCTCGATCGCTTCGCAGCGCCTCAAGATATGTAATGGCGGTCGCTTCTGACACCTGTTCGCGTGCGAGTTGCTGTTGAAACTCTGCGATGCGCTCACCTTTGAGACTGGACTGATAGTTCCTGATAGCGCTGAGGTCCAGAATGTTTTGCACCAGGCGAGCCCTGGCGTCGAAATTGTTGAAAGGACCAATGAAGCTGCGCGTGATTCCAGGAAACGTTCCTGGTTGGAAACCAAGCGCCGCGAGATTCTCAGTGAGACTCGCCTGGTAAGCGGTTGCTGAGATATTTGGTAAAAGTGCAGACCGCGCTTCCTGAGTAACACCTTTAGCCGATCGTCGCTGCTCCTGCGCGAGCAAAGTTGCAAGGTTGTTTGAGATTGCGATACGAATGGCGTCGGTCAGTGATAGCTGTGCCGGCGCTGGTGAAACTTTTGCCGCCCCAGGAAGGTTTTGTTGTCTAACTAATGATGAGGAGGAGCGAAGGCTATCAAGGTCCGGCGGTGGAGGTAACGCGGTCGTTTGGTTGCTGCGCTCTATACTGCGACGCTGACCGTCTTGCTGGTCCTGCGCGTGCAACAAAAAGACGCAAGCGAGCATTACGGATAAAGTCTTAAAAATTAAAAAGAGCAACCTAATCTGGCTGCACTTGCGTCCCCCGACACGGCCCATTCGTGGTTCATCCTTTACCCACACAAAACTAGACAGGTTTCTTGTCAAAAATGTTGCTTAAAGGGGACATCGTTTGCGGGGTTGCTATTAGGAGGCGCTGTGAAGAATAAGCGTTGCCAAGCTATCCTCCTACAAACTGGCAATGAGAAACCAGACATGCTATAAAACATCCACACGTAACAAGCCCACATCGTGTTTTGCCTGCGCGGTTTTTGCCCCGCGTCTCCCCGATAATATTCGAACTGGCGCGTCGAAATGTGCACCGGCTTCTCCATCCTTAGGGCGCTGCTTCTAGGCTCGGCAGTAACTCTGTTCGCTGCACCTCCTAACTCTGCGAAGTTATCGAGCCAGCAAACCAGACCGCGCACGCTCACCGATTCCACTGAACAATTGGCGGAGGAGAGCAATCTTCCCGCCGGTTCTTCGGAAGCCAAAGCCGAAGCAAAGAAGGTTTACAAAGCCGGCGTCGAGTATGGCAACGCAGGCCTATTTAGCCAGGCTGCCGAACTGTTCCAACGTGCGATCAAGTTAAGACCTGATTATGCGGATGCCTATCGAAGTCTGGGGCATGCCTACTTCGATCTCAAGGAATGGGACAAGTCTGTCCAATCACTCGAACGCGCCCTCGAACTGAATCCCAAGGATAAAGATTCACGCAAACAACTCGACCTATCGAGGTCAATGCTCGAGCGAGATCGTAACGAACCAACTAAGGCTGCCGATTCCAGTAACGCGAGTCACGTCTCTACAACATCTGCAACTACAACCGAAGTCGCGAATGAGTCGTCGCTAACGAAGCTCTACCGCGTTGGCCCTGGCGATGTACTCAATGTGCATTTTGGTGATGGCGCGGCGACAGAGTCAGCAACTCTTACGGTGACACCAGGCGGATTGCTCGAACATCCCAAACTTTCAGAATCCCTGAAAGTCGCTGGTCTAACGGTGGAGGACATTGCTGCAAGTTTCGAGAGTGCTTTGAAACAACGAGCGCCCACAAACAATGCGAAGGTTTCAATTGAAGTTCAGGATTACGTAAGTCACGTCATCATGGTTAGTGGCTTGGTAAAAGAACCCGGAGCAAAAATTCTGCGTCGAGAAGCAATTCCTCTCTCCGTCGTAGTAGCTGATGCCCAACCTTTACCCGAGGCAGAGCGAGCGATCGTAGTACGAAATGAAACAGGGCAGACGTTCACGGTCGATCTTGCGTCTTCCGACATGAATCTGTTTGTACATCCGGCCGACGTGATTACTCTCCAACCGAATGCAACGCAATTCTTTTACGTAAGCGGTGAAGTAAAGGCACCCGGTGAGAAAGTATTTCGACGTGGGTTAACGCTGACGCAAGCGATTATCACCGCAGGCGGTGCGATAGGCGTACCTAAAGAAGTGCGTGTTGGACGAGACGATGGAAAGGGATTTCTCGTCGTAACTCGTTACCCGCTTAAAGATATTGAAATGGGAAAAGTGCAGGATCCCTTAATCCAGCCCGGCGACAGAATCACAGTAATCAATTGAAAGTGTAGGTGGTAAAATGTCCGCTCCTATCAGAAGACCGATTGCAAGCGACACATCGTCATACCTGGATTCGTTCGACGAGTTCGAACACGAACATACTACCGGCAACTCGTCTGCAAAAACGCTAAAACCGCCACCGGAGATCTGGGAACTGGTTCATCCAGTTTCTGAAGAGCATTTCAAACCTGGAGATGCGCTGGTAAGTAGACTGGCAAAGAAGAATTTGTTCATGGTGGTTGTTGCCATTCTGCTAACCTCGGGTGTTTCACTGGCAGGGTGGAAATTCCATATTCCTCAAAAAGTAGCGGCAGTATTTGCGGAGCCCGATGTGCCTGGAAAGAAGTCTTCGCCGATGACAGTCAGACGCACGACGGTCGATACCACTAAGCCAATCCCGAGCAGTGCAGCAACTATGACAAATGCAGCGGTCATTCAACCGACGGCGCAGGGAGTAAACAACAACGTAGCTCAGCCAAGTTCGACAGCAAGCAAGAGTGCCGTCAGAAAATCCAGCAAGAGCGGAATTCGGGTGGCCAGTGTGGCGACAGCGGCGACGACATCGATAACGACAACATCGGTGCAGCCGAGCGCGGCAACAAAACCAAAAGCACTACTGGGGACGGGTGAATCGAGTGCTGTCAGTAGCGAAAACAAGAACGCAGTTAACGCAACGGATACCGCGGCCAAATCAAAACCAAATCCTGCTGCGAGCCCCCAATTAGTCGCGCCCGTGAAACCAACCCCGGCGCCAAAACCAAAAGTAATCCAGTGGCCGTGAGGTCAGTGCCACCTCGCGGTAGAGTGTGTCAAAACTCGAATTACCGCTGGACCAGATAGAACCTTAACCACGAAGACACGAAGGCACAAAAAGACTCTTTAAGAAGAGCAGCAAAATGTCTCTCATTTAGTGTCTTCGTGTCTTTATGGTTCAGGCTTCCGCCTTTTTTAATTGACCGCACGAGTTCTATTCATCACGATTCCAAACTGTTCTCTCAACACACTCTCAAACTCATCTTCGCTTCTTAGAGCCCGTTCATCGCGCTCTTGCTTAGAAGTAGTGATCAGCCGCAGTCCGCTTAAGGTAATTCTGCCGTCCAGCGTTGCACGCGAACAAATACGTGATTTGGTAAAGTGCGACTCCGGTGACTTCTGATGAAATCGACACATCTCTTCGTAGTCAGCATAGTTGTAGGTCTGCAGTGTGAAACGATACTGAGGTTTCCACTCTTGATCAGTATCGCGACGCATCACAATCAAATGGGAGTCGTCGGGAATAATTCGAAACGCTTGAGTTCCCTGCTGCTGGATACCGTCCTCGTCGAGCAAGAGAGGTTCGACAAACGAATCGCCAAAGCCCACATCTGCCAACCAGCGCTGCTTAAGATTGACCATGAGTGCCATATGATCAAACTCGGGACCATAACCGTCTTCACGATTCGCAACTCCTGCGGCCAGCATGAATACATCGAAACCAAGAGTTCGCAGCAGCCAGGAGAACAAGCCGTTGAGTTCATAACAAAACCCACCGCGTCGAATGCTGACGATTTTGGCGAACAACGCCTCGTCGTTTAGAACTATAGGCTCGCCCGCGTGGATAGAGAGGTTCTCGAAAGGTACGTTTCGTAGGTGAGCTAGCTGTAGATTGCGCAAAGTCTCCGCGTCGACTCGCAAGCTTCCGGTGTAATTGATGCGCCTTAGATACTCGTCGACGTTCATCATTCGAGGACTAGTGACCGTTCGAGTTGGGATCGATCACGATCTCGTCGTCAAGATCGGAGTCGTAGTCGACGTGTTCAAGTGGTTCCTCGTGGTCCAAATCAAGAACAAGACTATGGAATTCGACGTCGAACCACGAATTGAACGCATCAGGGTCCCTCTTCTTGGGCCAAAGGCTCTCATCCGTGTACCAACTCCATAGTTCTATCTCGAAGACGTACTCAGAGCACCAGTTTATAACTTGTGGACGATCATCAAAATCTAACCATTCAGGAATCAAATAGGCACTGGCGTCATCTTGTAAGGAATCGAGCGTAAGGTCATCCTGAGGTTCGACAGATTTGATCCAATCGAGAAAGAGTTGTTTTGGCTTCACCACGATTAAGCTTCGATTGACTTCACGCATGCAGCAAAGAGTACACGCAGATTGGTGAAGAAGAAAGAAATCAAATGCTAGTGGTAAAAAGCAGGCGAGGACGCGTGGCTCCCAGCATCCAACCTCCTCAGAAATCGAGTTGCCATGCTAGCCTTTAGCCGTGAAAAACAACGAAGCAGCTGAAGTTCTTTCGATCGAAGGCCACGATGTCCGCGTGAGCAATCCCGACAAGCTTTACTTTTCTGCCGGAACTAAACTGACAAAACTGGAACTGGTTCAATATTACCTATCAGTCGCACCTGGAGCGTTAAACGGAATTCGAGATCGTCCGATCGTACTCAAACGATTCGTTGACGGCGCCGAAGCTCCGGCCTTCTATCAGAAACGGGCACCAACCAACACACCCGATTGGTTACGTACTGTTACTTTGTCGTTCCCGTCGGGACGTAAGGCCGAGGAAGTCGTTGTAGACGACGCTGCGGGTCTTGCGTGGATTGTGAACCTCGGCTGTATCGAACTCCATCCACACCCTGTGCGCGCCGGAGAGATCGATCATCCAGATGAGTTGCGCGTCGATCTTGATCCTGTTCCGGGTGTGGGCTGGGATGATGTGCGACGCGTTGCTCTCGAGGTGGAAGCGCTGCTCGAAGAACTTGGTCTGCGTGGATGGCCAAAGACGAGTGGTTCGCGTGGCATGCACGTAAACGTCAGAATTGAACCACGCTGGTCGTTTGTTGATGTCCGTCGTGCGGCACTCGCTTTATCGCGAGCCGTCGAAAGACGTGTGCCCACGCTGGCGACATCGAAGTGGTGGAAGGAAGAGCGTCATGGCGTCTTCCTCGACTACAACCAGAACGCAAAGGATCGCACTACCTGTTCAGCTTACTCAGTACGACCGCTTCCGGATGCGCGTGTGTCCACGCCGTTGCGGTGGGATGAAGTAGCTCAGTGTGACCCTGCCGACTTCACTGTGCTCACTGTGCCGAAACGCTTTGCGGAGATTGGTGATCCTCATGAGGAGATGGATGACAACGCCGGGTCACTCGAGAAATTGTTGGACTTATCTGAAAGAGACGAGGCGGAAGGACTCGGCGATGCACCATGGCCGCCGCATTTTCGCAAGATGGACGGCGAGGCCACGCGCGTCGCTCCATCACGAGCGAAGTCAACAGCAAAGTCTCCTCGCGTGAAAATGCCACTGCTCGTTATCGCAAACTCCCCGGATAAAAACGCGGCTCTCGCAGGCCTGGACCGGTGGAAAGGAAAACATCGCAACGTTGCCAAACTGCTCGCAATTGACGATGTGCTGATCGACACAATGCGTGGGCGTTCCTCAACATGGACTCGTATCAGAGTAAATCTGCGAAACGTTCCGGAAGAGTTGCGACCAAAACAAGAGACGCCGGATCCTGATGACGATCCCACCCGCGAGTGGAGAGAATGGAGAGCAAGGGAACGGGGGAAGAAGTAGGGGGGCAAGCTCTAAGCACAAAGCTCAAAGTTCCTATCTACCAAAAATCTCGGACAGTTCCTGTGGTGGCACTACTTCAAGTTGCTCATACGTGCAGTCGGTGGGCTTCTTGTCTTTCCGCCAACGTCGAAACTGAGCAGTGTGCCTGAACCGACTTCCCTGCATGTGATCGTAAGCTACCTCAACGACTAGTTCAGGTCTTAGAGGTTCCCACGAGAGATCTTTGCCTTGACTCCAACGACTTTGCGCACCGGGAATCCGTCGTGCGCTTTCAAACTCTGCAGTGGCCCAGCTCTTCCAGGGATGTTTGTTGAGCGCGTTCTTGCGGTACGGCGTAAGGAAGTCAACAAGTTCCTCGCGCTTCTTGTCTGTGAAACTCGCGCAGACTCCAACGTGGTGTAAGTCTCCAGAGTCATCAAACAATCCCAACAACAACGAACCTACGGCAGTTCCCTCCCCTTTCTTGTGCCAGCGAAAGCCAGCAACAACGCAATCGCAATCGCGTTCGTGTTTGACCTTCAGCATAACGCGCTTGTTTGATTCATAGGTTCCGGTTGTCGGTTTAGCAACAACGCCGTCGAGACCTGCGCCTTCAAAGCGCCGAAACCAGTCAGACGCAATATCCGATTCACTGGTCGCCGGCGTTAAGTGAATAGGTGGGGATGCTGACTTGAATATCTTTTCCATCTTCTTGCGGCGCTTTTCAAATGGGACGCTTCTTAAATCCGAATCACCCTCTGCCAACAGATCGAAGAAAACAATGGATGCCGGCATTTGTTCAGAAAGCATTTTCACGCGCGACGCAGCCGGATGAATGCGTAGCTGTAACGCGTCAAAATCAAGCGAGCCATCGCGTGCGAGCACCACCTCTCCATCCAGCACGCAACGAGTGGGGAGCTGAGAAATCAGCGGCTCGACCAGTTCGGGAAAGTACCGGTTCAAAGGCTTCTCGTCACGACTCTGAATAAGAACTTCATCGCCATCGCGAAACACAAGCGCACGAAACCCATCCCACTTCGGTTCAAAGATCCACGACCCGGCGGTAGGTAATTCGCTTACCCGTTTGGCAAGCATCGGAAGAAGTGGAGGATTGACTGGCAAGTTCATGAGTGAATGATAGCAGTCGAAGGAACTTAGACGACATTCTCTGCCGACAAACTTTCTACAAAGAGTACTGCCAACATGTCTCTATTCGTCCCCTGCTTGGACTGGTTGAGTTGCATCACCTCTCCCCCAAACAACTCACCAACAATCAATCAGAATTTAATCTTTAATAGGAGAAAGAAGACATGTCATCGAACACGCCGAAGACTGGGGCTGTCGCCACGCCTGCGCGAGATGAACGATACCAACCACAAACGCAGAAGATCACAACGTTCCTTTGGTTCGATAACAACGCCGAAGAAGCAGCAAACTTCTATGTTTCCGTGTTCAAGAATTCGAGGATTCTAAACTCTGTTCGCTACGGAGATGTTGGGCCCGGTCCGAAAGGGGAGATTATGTTGATCGACTTCGAGCTCGACGGAGAGAGACTTACCGCGCTGAATGGTCGCCCACAATTCAAGTTTACTGAAGCAGTGTCGTTAGTGGTGCACTGCAAAACGCAGGAGGAAGTTGACTACTTCTGGGAAAAACTTTCTGACGGCGGAGAAAAGGTTGAATGTGGATGGCTCAAAGACAAGTTCGGCCTGTCGTGGCAAATTACGCCTGAGATTTTGTTGGAACTAATTCAAGATCCTGACGAGCAAAAATCTCAGCGAGTCATGAAAGCAATGATGCAGATGAAGAAGATTGATATTGAAGATCTGAAGAAAGCGGCGGAGGCGAAATAAGGATGAAGTCGGAAGGATGAAGAACTCGTCATTGGTCATTTTCCATTTATCATTTGACATTTTCCATTTGAGTAGTTGTTAGCCACTCTATTGTTGGACAAGTCCTGGGATGGAGCAAAATGGAAAATGGAAAATGGAAAATGGAAAATGGAAAATGAAAAATGAAAAATGCCGACCGTTCTTCATCCTTCCACTGAATCCTTACGGTATCGTAATCAACAGATCACGATTCTCCTGTGCTTCGTTTCCCGAATAATCCGCCGCAACAATCCTTAAGATGTAATCACCTTTCGGCACCGACGACGTATCCCACAAACCTGTTGTCGCATGTCCATCGCGAACCGTATTTGTAATCTGATAGAGAAACCGTGTCTCCTTACTTCCGTAGACGGTGATCCCGCTGTCACCCGCGTAAGCGACCTTCGTTGCGTTATCCTCCGGCGGAAGTCGGTTGAAGAGAATATTCATTTGCGGCGAGGGGAAAACAGGAGCCGCGTTCGATTGCTGGAGTAGCTGATATCCCACTGAGTAGAGACCGAGACGCCGGCGATCGCTATTCATATCGGTGCGATCAAAGGCATCCACCACAACACTGACTCGACCACGAACGATAAGTCGGCCGCGCTCCTGCGCGATCAATCGATTACCTCGCTCGTCGAAGATTTGAATTCCGGCCTTCTCGATTGTCGGCGCGATCGTGTCCCTAAAACCGATGGGCGATAGCAAGAGTGGATTAACCTCTCCTCCCGACGGTCCGACAATCAAGTGCACGTGATACATTCGATTCACTGTGCCGAGCGCATCTCCTGTTTGAAAACGAGCGCCACGCTTCATCCGAACCTTTGTGAGTTTGCCGTCGTCACTCCTCACCGCACTAAAGCGTGCATCATTGAATATGTTGCCGTCTTTATCGCGGCCCACCTGGATATGGATGTAGGAGATCACGTTGATACGCAGTCCTTCTGACAACTCATTCAAACCCCAATTCGGTAGCGGACTTGTCACCTTCTCTGGTCGGACGACTCGCACAACATCGCCATAAGCACCCGACACATCCAGACCACTGTGCAAATGATCGCGGCTGTCCGTTGAATCAAAGCTCCCGCGCACTTCACCCATAGTCGCGACCACTTCATGTGGACGATCCTGCGGATCGAGTGGCCAGAGAAGATTGGTTAGGCCCAACGTCTCAGGAGACAGACGTGGGAGTTGTTCAGTTGTTTGCGCCGGGGGAACGTCAACGGAAGGCGATATCCTTCGAACAAGATAGTTCGCAGAATCAGCAACTACCACACTACCTTGGGAATCGACCGCGATTCCAGCCGGGTGGTTAAAACGTGCCGCGCGCGCGGGGCCTTCCGCGTAACCTGAGTTGTTGCCAGCCAGCACACACGCCTTACCATCGGGCGCGACTTGAACAACTGTTCCTCGATCAAATTCTGTTACGTAGATAAAGCCATCGTGAGTTACAGCCAGTCCGACAGGGGAACGCAACCAGGTTCTATTTGGATCGCTCTCAAATACAGGCGAAAGAGTCGTAACCTGGCCTGCTGTCGTGATGCGCCGGAGCCTGTTGTTACCAGTATCTGCGACTAACAACGAACCATCGGGAAGTGGAACTACAGCACAAGGCGTATCGAAGCGTGCGACAGAAGCCTCTCCATCAAGGTCGCCCTGACTTCCCCCGGCGACAGTGGTGACTTGACCGTCAATGCTGATCCTGCGGATACGATCGTTATAGGTGTCCGCAACATACATGTTTCCTTTGTTGTCAACGCTCACCCCAACTGGCCCATTGAACTGTGCGGTCGCAGCGTCGCCATCAGCGAAT
>DATEXA010000396.1:0-1928 GCA_035257465.1 Pyrinomonadaceae bacterium
CTTCCCGAAGAACAAAGACCTAACCGACTATTCCCAGTCGGATCTGAACAAAGTGGCGCTGCGCTTACGACAAACTTTGGGTTTTCAGACGCCTGCGAGTAAACTTCAGGAAAGTGTTGCGTCGACCCATTGAGACCACCCAGATAATCGGTAAAGTGAAAATCGACATGGACGGTAACCCCGTTTGCCAGTACCTAGCAGATGACTATTCGCTTCTGAAGCAGCTTTTGATAGGCTGCGGGGGCTGAGATGCAAAACAACAAGCTGCCCGGCGATAGAGAATCCATGAGAATTTCTGTATGTTTCATTGCTTTAGCGCTCTTCCCAGTCCATACAGCTGCGCAGTCGGAGCCTCCGGTCAAACGTCACGATTCCGCGACCGTTTCAGCCGGAATCCCGAAGGAGCAGTTGGCACTCGAAGACCAGTTGAACGAAATAATCTCCAAGGGCAATCAAGCGCTCAAAAAGGGAAATACAGGCGATGCAGTTAGACAATATGAGAGCGCTTTGGATTTGGTTCGTAGACAACCGCTTCTTGCGGAACGCAAAAACTACGTGCTGGACGCACTCGCCAACGGATACGTGTGGGATAATCGTGCAAAGGACGCCATCCCGGTATACTCGCAATTAGTCACCGAGCGAAAACGAGACTGTGAAGCTGAATCAGCAGCCGTCTCGAACTGCGCAGATGTTCAG
The DNA here is from genome assembly GCA_035257465.1 of Pyrinomonadaceae bacterium. Taxonomy (GTDB): domain Bacteria; phylum Acidobacteriota; class Blastocatellia; order Pyrinomonadales; family Pyrinomonadaceae; genus PSRF01. The sequence goes on from DATEXA010000396.1 coordinate 697, forward strand.
TACAAACTCGGCCTGGCCCAAATGCATGCAGGCGAGTTTCAGGCCGCCTTAGATTCGCTCAGGAGGGCAGAAGCCAATTACGCGAAGGCAGAAAAGTTCTCTGACTCGCACGAGTTCACGGTGATTGAAGTCAAGGAGCAGGCCCAAACTAACCTATGGGTCGCCGTTGCGCTTTTCCAGCTTGGCAAAACAGCAGAGGCGACTACTATAGTTGAAACTCTTATTCCTCAACTTGCGCAGGTCAAATCAGATGAGAGCATCACTATCGGGATTCGAGATGATGCCGGTCGCTCGCTGCAAGAAGCGCAGACCTTCCTTAAACGCCTCAAAGCTGCCCAGTAAGCTTCGGTGATGTCCCGAGAAATCCGGTCACCGGCAAGGTTTCATGCGCCAAACTCAACTTGGGAGGTAACCCGGGACTTGAGGCGTCAGCTGAGCGCATTGACTGGTTCGCCGCCTATTTTCGGCGACGCTCTCTGGGACCAAAACGGAGCGAACCAAGACTTACCTCTTGAGGAAACTGGCATTTATTACGATTTGCTTCTGAGCAAAGTAGTTCACGCAACAAGCTCGACGGTCTTGGTTTCCTTTGCGAGCGCGAGGAGCGCAGATTCCGTCGTTGGCTTTAAAAACTCAAGGTCGAGATTCCTGCGTTCATCTTCAGCCAAAGAACCAACAACACCGCAATCACCGCCACTCCCAACAAGCCGGGCGATCGACGAAATAACCAGATCACTGTCACGGGCAACCCAGCGAAGAAGGCCCAAAATTTCAACGGGTATTCGGCTCTCCATGCGCTGACAAAAACGTTGACGGTACCCACTTCCATTGATGCCCGCACAGAGTCGTGAATTTCATACAGGGAAATCGATTGCCCATTGCTAGTCACTGCACTCGGCACCAACAAGAATAATAGAACCATTGCGAAGACAAGACCTAGCGTACCAAAATCAAATTCACCCCGATTTTTTGCGGGGTCCATTTCAATTTCAATATCCCTCGCGAGTTGTGAGTTGGGACGCTCATCTGACCAACGCCCTAGCGCTGACAATGCTTCCCCACAGACCCACGCGATTACGATCGCCACGAATGCGAGTGCAAGGAAAAACCAAAACATAGCCCTCTCCCGATGGAAAATCTAGAGGGTATCCGAAGGTTCTATTTACTTCGATGCGGAGCGCTAGTCAACTGGCAAAGGCAACAGGCGCGCCCAAAACGTTATACACCATTCG
>DATEXA010000397.1:0-5268 GCA_035257465.1 Pyrinomonadaceae bacterium
TCAGTTTGCGCGATGCATCGTAGAAAACCTGACCTGGAACCGTATACAGATGAAAGCGAGTTTTAAAACCGCGAACCGTTCCCAGTTCGAGCGGCATGAAATCAAAAAACAGGGTGCGATCTGTTTCGGTGGCTAAACTGATCAACTTTCCGCGAGCCTGCGGTGCCGTAGAGTCAAAAATGTACTGAAGGTTCGTCGTCTTTCCACACAGCCCCGGGCCGTAATAGACGATTTTGCAGTTAATTTCGCGGGAGGCGTAGTTGATAAAAGTCATATCGAATGCCGTTAGCTGAAAAGGCTGTCAATGTCCTCGTCCGTGATACCGGCGAACGGTGAGTCGAGGTCGTCGTAATCGTTACTGGTTATCTCATCAAACATCGAGGCCAGCTGTTGCGATACCTGTTTGCTGCGAAGCTTCACTAGTCCCAGGCTTGAACGTTCGTCAAAGACAACTACTAGAAGGAGTCTGCCGATTACAGAGATGTGAATGCTTTCCTTTTCCCCTTCGTGTGAAAGAGTTGGAAACTCCTTTTCACCAATCAACTGAGCCATGCCTCCTGTTGCAGCCACGTTGCCCGCAGCCAAAGACGCCAAGCTAGTTGTGTCAAGATTTCCCACCTCACCTAACGAAGCGATTTCTTGACCATCTTTGTCCACGAGGAATACTACCTTGGCACTTGCGTCCAACCGCAATCTAGCAAGGACCGCTTTTAACTGGTGGTATTGCTGCTCACGCAACAGGATTGGGGTGTCTGCCATTGGTCACGACTCTTTATTGAAGGCCGGGGCGGGAAGTCTTGTTTGGAGAGTGAACCCGGAACGCAGCTTCGTGGGTCGCAAATTTTTGAATCTAAAAGAGATTACAAATCGGTTGGGGCCGAGCTAGCCGAGAGGACTGAGCCTCCCTAAGCCAAGACGCACTGTAACATAGCCAACAATGACCATCAAGTGTTTTTCTTTGTTGACCACTTTCTGCTATGAATGAGGGTTCGAAGCACAGGTTAAAGCGCCCGCAAATAGTTGTGATAATTGATTTAGGCGTGAAGCTATGCTAAGCTGCGCCCGTTCCTCCGGCTGCTCAGTTTCTCCTGAGCAGCCTTTTGAGATTAGACCCAAAATGAGCAGCAGTCTTTCAAAAGGCTTGCGACGGTCATCAGCGCGAACAACGGTTAAACGGACATCCTCGAAAACCGCGAAGCGCGCCGTTAAAGCTAAGTCTGCCTCGAAGCCGAAGGCGAAAAGAGCGACTGTGTCACGCGGGACAGTCTCCAAGGCAGCTGCGCGAAAGGGTTCATCTAAGGCCCGACCGACCAAAAAGGCTGCATCAGCCAAGCATTCAACTAAGAGCAGAAAACCGGCACCGAAAGTCGCCAGTAAAAAAGCGACGACAAAGAAGACCTCCGCCTCGAGAGTCAAAACGACGCAAAAGGTTGCTGCCGTACGCGCGATGCGACCCACGCCCAAGTTGACTCAGACGCCACCTCCACCTCAGCGACAACCCACTCAGGATGAGTCAGCAGCGCTCGTAGCGTTTGAGCGCGCCCATAAAGAATTTGTGCGTGGAAGGTTTGCGGAGTCGCGCAATCAGTTTCGCATTCTGCTCGATAAGTATTCACAGGTCTCAGAAGTAGCGGCTCGGGCGCGTACCTATCTTGCAATCTCAGAGTCCCGCCTTCGTACGGAAAGTATGCTCCCGAAGGATGCAGATTCGTTGTACGACCGTGGAGTTATTGAGCTGAATCGAGGTGAATATGTAGCGGCCCAGGAGATGTTCGAACGCGCGCTCAAACGTGAACCTGAGGCGGCTCATATTCATTATGGCTTAGCAGCGACTCGTGCTCGACTTGGCTCAATTGACCTGGCGCTGGAATCGCTGCAACGCGCCGTCGATTTGCAGCCAAACCTGCGACTGCGTGCCCAGCACGACCACGATTTGAATCCGCTTCGAAACGATCCTGACTTCGATCGTCTTATCTTCAGCAACCCCTCTTGAGTTGATCACTTTAGAATCAACTTATTTCTGCGAACACCATTTGCCAGATTCAGCACCTACCTTTAAGGTATTATTTCGTTAATCTGTCCCCAGAGATTCTTTAGCACGTACACAATTCCATGATTCATGGCGGTCAGAAATTAGTTGCCCTCGGTGGCGGCACCGGTCTCTCAACACTGCTCGCTGGTTTAAAGCAACTAGTGGGAAGGACCGACCAGACAGTGTGGATTGATAACCTCTCGGCAATCGTGACGGTGTCGGACGATGGTGGTAGTTCAGGACGATTGCGCGATGAACTGCAGATGTTACCGCCTGGCGACATCAGAAACTGTATTGTCGCGCTTTCTGAAGACTCAAGTTTACTTTCACGTCTGTTCCGTTATCGCTTCCGAGGCGACGGCGAATTGGGTGGGCACAGTTTCGGCAACCTCTTTCTGGCTGCCTTGACTGAAGTAACCGGCGACTTCACAGAGGCAGTTCGTCTGTCTTCGGAAGTGCTCGCCAGTAAGGGTCACATCTATCCGGCAACAATCAGTGATGTTCATTTGGTTGCCGAGTTAGAAGACGGTTCGGTGGTCCATGGCGAGACACAAATAACAGCGTCACGAACCGCAATTCGCAGACTAAGACTTGAGCCAGAACAATGTCTGCCGCTTCCCCAGGTCTTAAGGGCGCTGCGTCAAGCTGACGTAATAACCGTCGGGCCAGGCTCTTTGTACACGAGCATTCTTCCGGATCTGCTCGTTTCCCAGGTCGCACGTGTAATTGGGGAGAGTCGCGCTGTGAAGATCTTTGTAAGTAACTTAATGACTCAACCAGGCGAGACCGATGGCTACACGGCTCAGCAGCATTTAGAAACCGTAAAGCGTTATGCGCCGGAAATTCACTTCGATTTTGTGGTTGTTAACGATCGAAGAATCAGTAAGGAACAAGCCGCATTGTATGCAGCTGAGGACGCCTACCAGATTGGCATCGACGACCCTATCGACGATGCTCTTGATCGTACGACAGAGATCATGCGTGCCGATTTACTCGATGCCGGCGAAAAGGTCCGCCACAACTCGGAACGTCTCGCCCAGGTTGTTCTGGCTTGTTGCGAACGCCCTCTTTCGCGGCCCGTCTCGACCGCCTAATTCCCTCTACGGAGATTTTCTTTGATACAAGTCGATGAACAGCCCCAGCAGCTGAACGTCCTTATCATGGCCGCCGGCCTGGGCACGCGAATGAAATCTAACCGCGCCAAAGTTCTTCACCAACTTGGCGGCTTACCACTAATCACCCACGTAACGCACGCAGCAGAGAGTCTGCATCCACAGTCGATCATTGTCGTAGTCGGGCATCAAGCTGATGAAGTCGAAAAGGTAGTTCGCGAGGAGATTGGCGACCTTGCAGCTTTTGCGCTCCAGGCTCAGCAACGCGGTACCGGTGATGCCGTCGAGGCTGCGCGGCCGCTACTCGAAAATTCTGACTCGGTATTGGTTCTTTTGTCTGGCGACGTTCCGCTCATCAAAGCTGAGACACTGACAAAACTTCTCGAACATCACCGGACGACCCAGTCGGATTGTTCAATTTTGACCGTACGCCTTGAAAATCCAAGCGGCTATGGTCGCATGATCCGTGACCAGGATAATTCGTTCGTTCGAATCGTTGAAGACAAGGATGCTTCAGAAGTTGAGCGCCAGGTAAAAGAGATCAATTCCGGAATCTACTGCTTTGATACTCGCAAACTTTTCAAAGCACTTCGTTCAGTTAAGCCAGTCAACAAGCAGGGTGAATATTATTTAACAGACGTGCCTAAGATTCTGCTGGCGGCAGGAGGAGTCGTCACATGTTTTCTACACACAGACGCTCGCGAGGTTTCAGGAATCAACACACGAGCGGAATTAGCGGAGTTCGAAAACTTGATGCGGCGCAACACTGTTCGACGACTGATGGTCGACGCAGGCGTTACCTTTATAGATCCTTCACATTCTTACGTGAGCGCCGAAACTCAAATTGGGCGTGACTGCATAATCTATCCTGATGTTTCCATTGAAGGTAAATCAGTGCTTGGTGAAGGTTGTGTGATTCGATCGGGAACTCGCATAACGAATTCACGGCTCGGCGACAACGTAACAGTAAAAGATCATTCGATCATCGTCGATTGCGAGGTTGGGTCGAACTGTTCCGTGGGTCCCTTTGCTCATTTACGAATGAACGCAACATTGGAAGACGAGGCAATGGTTGGTAACTTTGTAGAAGTAAAGAAGTCGCGAATCGGACGTGGGACCAAGGCGATGCATCTTTCTTATCTCGGCGATGCCACGATTGGCGAAAACACAAACATCGGAGCCGGTACCGTGACCTGTAACTACGATGGCGTTCGTAAGCATGAAACGATCATCGAAGACAATGTTAAGATCGGTTCGGATACGATGTTAGTTGCGCCAGTTCGCGTAGGCGCACGTTCTGTGACTGGCGCAGGTTCTGTAGTCACGAAAGACGTGCCACCTGATTCACTGGTGGCGGGTGTTCCTGCAGTAGTTAAGAAGAGCACAAAGAAGAACTGAGCTGGGAGTTAACAAACAAACATGTGTGGAATAGTTGGTTATGTCGGCAACAAACAGGTCGTTCCCTTAATTATTGACGGGCTGCGGAAGCTTGAGTATCGCGGTTACGATTCGGCAGGTATCGCCGTGGTGAACGACTCTCACGATCTGGAGATCCGAAGGGCAGAGGGGAAACTTCGGAACCTCGAAGAAGCGATCCGCCTAAGCCCCATCGATGGCACTTACGGAATCGGACATACGCGCTGGGCCACACATGGTCGTCCAACTGAAGAGAACGCGCATCCACACCGCGACTGTACCGGGCGTGTCGTCGTTGTTCATAACGGCATCATCGAGAACTATCTTCAACTCAAAGAACGACTACGTAAGTCGGATCATCGTTTCGTCACGGAAACAGATACCGAAATTATTGCGCATCTGATCGAGGAATATTTGAAGCACGGTGAGAACTTCGAAGAGGCAGTACGTTCGACCGTCGGTGAGCTACGAGGCATTTTTGCGTTGGCGATCATCAATGCCGATGAGCCCGATACCATCATCGCCGTACGGCAAGGTCCGCCAGTCGTGATTGGCTTGGGTGATCGCGAATTCTTCGTGGCCTCGGACATTCCGCCAATTCTGCAGCACACGCGTGACGTCTTCTTTTTGGGTGACGGTGAGATCGCCATCATTAACAAAGACGCTGTTCGTGTTATCGATTTCGAAGGCAGTTCGGTGCAGCCGTCG